>JADLCA010000234.1 GCA_020847495.1 Candidatus Hydrogenedentota bacterium
CGATGACGTACGAGTGGGAGTATGACGGGGAGGGGCGGCGGGTGCTGCTGAAGGCCAACGGGGCCGTATCGACGCTGTTTGTGTATGACGCGGCGGGGCAGTTGGCGGCGGAGTACGGGGGGCCGAAAGACGCGGGGACGTGGTACCTGGGGGTGGACCACCTGGGGAGCACGCGGGTGATGGTGCAGGAGGGCACGCCGACGGATCAAGTACGCCGGTTTGATTATCTGCCCTACGGAGGGGAGTTGCTGGCGGGTGGGCGGACGGCGGAGCTGGGGTACGGGCAGGCGGGCCCGCGGCAGCGGTTCACCGGCAAGGAACGGGACGCGGAAACGGGCCTCGATTACTTCGGGGCGAGGTACTTCTCGGGGGCGCAGGGGCGGTTTACGAGCCCGGATCCAGACAACGCAGGCAGCTATCCGGATGACCCGCAGAGTTGGAATGGATACAGTTACGGTCGCAACAACCCACTGAAGTACGTTGATCCTGATGGGCTGGCGTACCGTGTCTGCCAGATCGGCGAGGACGGGAAGGAGTTCAACTGCGGGACAGTCAGGGATGATCGTGCATTCCAGGACTATGCGAAGGCACAAGGCTGGAAGCTGAACAGCGGTAAGTTGCTCGATCAGAGCGGCAACGTAGTAGGGGCTTCGCACTACTTCAACCCCGAGCCAATGGACGCTTTGATCGTCGGTACTCAGCGCGCCGATGCACTGATTAAAGACGCTGCGAAACAGATGGCTGTTGGAGGCGTGATTGGTGGGGTTGGCGGCGCCGTCCTGGGTCGCTTTGCTCCCCAGATCATCGAGATGGCTGCCGCGCGCCTGCCCGTAACTAGGGTGTTCCCAGCACTATCCCGCTTGTCACCGAAGATTCTGCGACAAATGCAAACGCGAGGATGGACAAGGGCGGAAATCCAAGAAGCCTTTGAAGGCGGTCAGCAGTTCCCAGCGGTCAATCGGCTGCGCGGGGGCACTCCAGCGACTCGATATGTTCACCCGACAACCGGCAAGGCCGTAACGATTGATAACGCTACGGGAGAGGTGATCCAGGTGGGTGGGTCCGGTTTCACCTATACGCATTACTGAGGTGCATATGGATGACCTCACTGCAGTGATGCCAACAAATCTCCTTGGCCGAGCACGCCGGAACGAGAACGAGTTCGTTTTTCCGTATCCGGATGTGCTCGAAGTCATTCGCCTTGCAACCGCGCATAGTGTGGCGATTCTCGGCGTTGAGATGTTCGAGGTCAGCGATTGCCTCCAGGTTCAGGACTACAGCGGCTATGAGTTCGCTTCCGGGAGTGATTGGCAGGAGTTCGTGCGAGCGAATAATGACGCTGCATTGGAATTCGTTCACAGTCATCCCGGCGGCGAAGAACACGGCTACATTGTGACGGCAGCCTCTGAACGGGAATTCCGGCGACTGGGAAGCTCAGGGACGGGGACGGGAAGCTCAGGGACGGGGCACTCAAATACAATTCTGTGAGAGTGGACGATTTTCAACGGCGTGACGGGCTATGCATCGAGCATCCAGTACGCGGCGCACGGCGCGATGACGTCGCTGACGCTGGGCAACAATGTAATGGAGACGCGAGGCTACAACGCGCGGCTGCAGCCGACAACGGTCAACGCAGAGAAGGACCAGACGACGCTGCTGGCGCTGACGAACACTTACAGCGCCACAGCTAACAACGGGAACGTGCAGAGCCAGCAGATTTCGCCGTTGGGGGTGACGCAGAGCTTCAGCTATGACGGCGCGAACCGAATAAGCGGGGCCTCGGAGGGCAGCAACTGGTCGCAGACGTACGGCCACGACCGGTTCGGGAATCACTGGGTGAGCGCGTGGAGCTGGGTCACGCTGTCCTCGTTCACGCCCACCAGTTCGACCTGGTTCGACACGGCCAATCGTCTGGTGAACGCGGGGCTGGGGATCACCCACGACGGCTCGGGGAATTTGGCGACGATCGGCGGGTACACGCAAGCGTACAACGCAGAGAACCTGCTGCGGCAATCGACGATCAACTCAACGGCGACGACATACGATTATGATGGAGAAGGGCGGAGGGTAAAGAAGACGACGGGCTCGACCAACACGGTGTACGTTCACGATGCGTTTGGACAACTGGCGGCGGAGTATTCGACACAGGCGGAGGCGGGCGGGCGGCAGTACATCACGGTGGATCATTTGGGCTCAACGCGGCTGCTAACGAATGAAGCGGGCCAGTTGGCCAAGCGTTACGATTATCTGCCGTATGGAGAAGAGTTGACCGGAATCGGAGGCCGGACGACGGGAGCGGGCTTCAACGCCGCGCCGACAGCGTTCTATCCGGAGTTCACGGGCAAAGAACGGGATGCTGAGACGGGCCTCGATTACTTCGGGGCGAGGTACTTCTCGGGGGCGCAGGGGAGGTTCACGAGCCCGGACCCGATTCACATTCTCAAGCAGAAGATCCGGGATCCTCAGCAATGGAACATGTATTCCTATGCCCGGAATAACCCGCTAAGGTTCTTCGATCCGACTGGAATGTACGTCGCGGACTGCAACAGCGACGTGAAGAATTGCAAGAAGGAAATCGAGAAGTTCGAGAAGACCCGGCTGAAGGCTCTGAAGTCAAAGGACGACAAGATCCGCGCTGCGGCCGCGGCATATGGCGCACTCGGCGATAAGAACGGTGTCAATCTCACTGTAGCGAAGGTGGTTGACGCCAAACACCCATCCGTTGTTGGGCAGGTGACGGAACAGGCTGGAACCGGGGGTTTCACGTTCGAGAACGGGAAATTCCAGCAAGCGACACAGGTCACGATCAAAGCGGGTTTGGGCGGACGGGACCTGCTGGCTGCGGCGGTCCACGAAGGTGTCCACGTGCAGGACAGGGCGCGATTTGTGGGTACGATGCAGCTCGCGGAACCGCAGTTCAATCCCCGCCTCAACATCCTGAGCATTACATCCGAGAGGAACGCATATGGCGTCGAGAACCTACTGTTACGATCACTTGGTTTGCCGGAGCGCAACATCGACGAGATCCTTTCTCGGCCGCCATACAGCGACAGCCCTACGATACGACTACCGCTCTTCCCAGGTCTGCCGACTGAGGATTTGCCATGATGCCGCGCATTATCCTCTTCGGTTGTGCGCTGTGGGTGTCCATGATGGCCTGCGCGCAGCAATCCAGTGCACCTAGGACGGCGATCGCGCCCGTATATCCGGCTCTCGCGGCGCAAGGGCATATCAGCGGGCGCGTTGGGGTTGAAGTGACTCTCGATGAGCGTGGCGCTGTGACGTCAGCAGCATTGCTTGACGGGCATCCCCTGCTGGCCGGCTCTGCCCTGTGGGCAGCCGAACGTTGGGTTTTCGAGCGGGGCGACGCTGGACGGCGCGTCAGGCTGAGCTTTGTATTCGTGCTCCTGCCCACGAAAGCTGATGTCAACGAGCTTGCAACCGTGTTCAGGCCGCCACACGAGGTTGAATCCAAAGCACGCCTGCCGCAACCGGTCATCAACTACGGGGCGCCGAAGCAATCTCGACCTGGCGGCAGTGAGGGCGGCAGGAAATGAGCACCGGATTCTGCACTCCCTTGGGCGAAGTAACCGGCCTCGATTACTTCGGGGCGCGGTACTTCTCGGTGGCACAGGGCAGGTTTACAAGTCCAGACCCGCTCATGTCGTCCGCTCATGTGGCGGACCCGCAAACCTGGAATCGATACACGTACGGTCTGAACAACCCGCTCAGATTCACTGATCCACTGGGGCTGTATGTTTGGGACTCGAGTCTAGGAGGAAACGCAACTGATGAGGAACTGCGCGAGAGGCTGAGGCGCGGCGAAGCCAATCGCATCATCAGCCGTCGGAATGACATTAGAAGTGCTCTTGCCGCCGGTAGCGGGTTGAGTGACGCACGTATCCGCGCAGCGATAACGGCTTATGGCCGAGAGGGTGACCCAAACGGCGTCACGGTCGGTATGGGCCGTCTCGGCGGCGGTATCGCAGGAACAGCGACACCCCGTTTCAGGTACAACGAGGCGTCGAACAGCTACAAGGTCGACGTGAGCGTGGTTTTCCGAGAGGGTTTAAGTGGGAATGATCTGGTCATCATAGCCACCCACGAAGGACAGCACGCAGAGGACGCGCAGGGCTACGCCGCGGGTGCCACCGCCTTCATCCAGCAGCGAGGGCTTGATGTCGTGGGTGGCCCCCTTGACCTCACGAAGTACGCAAGGGAGGTGAACGCGTACAATATCAGCTCCTTTGCCGCGCAGAGGCTGCGCATGCCAACACTCCGGACTGGAGGTCAGGAGATCTGGAACGCAGGCTGGCGAGAAGTTGACCGGGATCGATTGAGAAGCTTGGGAATCAATAACCTCCTGCGACTGTCGCCGACGTACGGGCTGACGCCTGCGAATCCAGGAACGCGGTATAGCCAAGAGTAAGGAGAACACGACATGGAACGGAGCAACGTGCTCCTCTTGAGCGGTCTCCTTCTCTGTGAGGCTTTGATCGCTCAACAGGAGAGCGCGGTGCGACTCAAGAAGGCAATAGTTCCAATCTACCCCGCTCTGGCCGTCCAGGCTCGTGTTAGCGGAGAAGTGGTCGCAACGCTCAATATCGACGCTGCCGGCACGGTGCGCTCCGTAAGTTGCACCGAAGGCAACCGCCTTCTATGCCGACTACTCGACCGAGAGACGATGAGTGGTTGGCTGTTCTCGCCCGCTATCGGATCTGAAAGCCGTCGGACCATCGCGGTGAAGCTGAGGTTCCAATTGATGCCGACGGGGACGCGAGCGCAGGAACTGACACCCATTTTCTTTCCGCCCTACGAGGTCGAGGTCCGGCGGGAGATTCCGCCCGCGACCGTTCACCGCGATCCTGGGCCGGACAGGTCCCCGGGGGACAAGAGGAGGTGAATTTGCAGACGTGCGAAACCGGCCTCGATTACTTCGGCGCCAGGTACTTCTCGGGGGCGCAGGGGAGATGGACGAGTCCTGACCCGTTCAACATCATTCTGGACGCGGAGAGCCGCGAGCAATTCGACGCCTACCTAGCTGGCTCAGCCGCAGAACTGGCGGAACTTGGGGACAGACGGGAGGTATACTCTTCGCCCATCACGGATGGCGCCAAGCGGGCAAAAAAAACGGTCTGCGGGTGTCTCCGTTCTGCAATTGATCCCTGGAAGCTGCGCAAGGAGGAGGTGTACCAGGGGGCGGCGGCGCTGGCGGCGCGGACCGAGTACGAGCACGACACGGCGGTACTGGAGAACTACGGAGGGGGCGCGCTGCCGGGCTACGACGCCACGGTGAGCACGTACCGGGGCAACGTGACCCGGGTGCGGAACTATTTGGACAGCGGCCGGGAGGTGGTTGAGGAGCGGCGCTACGACGTGTTCGGCAACCCGGTGACGGCGATGGACGGGCGTGGTTACAGCACCGCGATCGCATACGGGGCCGGCTACAACTACGGTTTCCCGACCCTGGCGACGCGGCCCACTTCGGCCGGGAATCCCGTGCCGCTGAGCACCGAGACGGCCTACGATGTGTATCTGGGGCAGGCGACCGAGGTAGTGGAGAAGGCGGCCGGTGTGCAGGTGGTGAAGACCGAACTGGGGTACGGCAACGGCGGGGCGGATGTATTGGACCGGCTGTCGCGGGTGATTCAGGGGGTGGGGAGCGAGGCGGAAAGTCACATCAACTACCGCTACAACGACA
>JADLCA010000235.1 GCA_020847495.1 Candidatus Hydrogenedentota bacterium
CATATTGCGCACGATGGCGTTGATGTCGACAAGCACGGGCTTGGTCACCTGTCGCCGGCTGAACGCCAGTAGCTGCCTCGTGAGCGACGCGCCTCTGCCAGCCAGGTGTTGGACGTCGTGTAGCGAAGCCATCAGGGTACCCGGATCGCTCAGGTGGTCGCCCATCAATTCGACCGTGCCCATAATCGCCGTGAGCAGATTGTTGAAGTCGTGCGCGACGCCTCCCGCAAGCCGTCCGACCGCCTCCATCTTCTGGGCCTGCCGGAATTGTTCGCCGAGCCGGCGCAGTTCGGTCACGTCGATGGCGTAGCTGATGATGCGGACAACCTCGCCGTGCTCGTCGAGGATGGGTTTATACGTGCGGATGAAGTCCTTTGCCTCGCCATGGAGCGGCTGCATGCGCTCCTCGAACTGCATCGTCTCCTTGCGTTCCACGACGGTGCGCGTCCACTCGCGGCGGCGATCCGCCTCGGCCATATCGCCATTCTTCCAGGCGATGAGGTCATGAACTGTACGATTCAGCATCTGCTCCCTGGCCATTGGATCGGGCACGACACTTGGGGACAGGTACAGGAACCGGCCATCCGCATCCAGAATGATAATCTCCGCGGGCAGATTCGCGATGAGGTCCTCGTAGAACTGCTTGAGGCGAACGGCCTCCATCTCGGCCCTGCGGCGTTCCTCCACGTTCTGCGAGATGGAGAGAATGCAGGGCATGCCGGATAGCTGAATGATCCACGCGAAGAACAGGGCGTGAACGATTTCCCCGTCCTTCCGGCGGATCCGGATCTCCATGCCGTCGACCATACCTTGGGCCTTCAGGGCCTCCAGGAAAGGCGCGCGGGTCTGGCCGGGGGCCCACAGCTGGATTTCATCGGATGTGCGGCCGATAACCTCTTCGCGCGTGTATCCCGTGCGGCGGAGAAACGCGTTGTTCACGTCGATGAAACGGCCTTCGGCCACGGTGGCGATGCTCATCGAGAATGGGCTATTCTCGTAGGTGTAGCGGCGGACTTCCTGCGCGCTGGCGCGCGCGGCCACTTCGGCGTCCAGCGCGCCCATCAGCCGGTCCACTTCTTCGCCAAGGCCGCAGATCGCCCGCTCTATCGCGTCAAGATGCTCGTGCGTCGCATCGCCAGACGCGTTTGGCCCTTGGCCAGAAGCGCGCCGCAATGCCTCAAGCCGCGCGATTGCGTCCGCTATCACAGGATCTTTGTTGCTCACGGAATCCTTGCCATCCTCCTGCCGGATGAAGGCGCCGGCACATCGGGGACGCGGCTAGTATGTGCCATGATCGTAGCACACGAACTCCCCCACCGCAATGGCCGCGAAGACAGCACGGATTCCCGTGGACATACACAGACGAACCCAGACGTACACGGACGAATGGATGGCAACGCGCGCGTACACAAAAGGGCCGCGGCATGCGGCCTTGCTTTCCCGCTCGATTCGTGTGCTCGTTTGTCCCGCCCGTTTTGGGTATGCTATGTCCTCTGTAGGCGCATCCCGGTCTCGAGTTCAGGAACAATGCAATGGAATCCAACACGCTGCCATTCGAGAAGATCATCTTTGTGTGCACCAACCAGCGCGAGGAGGGCGAGCGCGTGTGCTGTCAGCGCGGAGGTGGATGCGAACTGCGCGACACCTTGAAGGCGATGGTGAAGTCGAGGCAGTTGCGTACCAGAGTGCGCGTGAGCCAATCGGGCTGCATGGATCGCTGCGAGGAGGGACCGAACATCATGATCTTCCCGGATAATGTGTGGTTCAGCCACGTGACCTCCAGCGATCTCGAAGCTATCCTGGATGCCGTTGTCCGCTCACTGGAGACGGGTGCGCCCATCCCACCGCGGGTATTCACGGCGTAACGGCAGCCGTTCGACGAAAGGGTTTCCCATGGGTCAGTTGGTCATGGTGCGTCATGGTCAGGCCTCGTTTCACGAGGAGGACTACGACAAGTTAAGCGCCCTCGGTGAAGAGCAGTGCCGTCATCTCGGCGAGTATTGGGCGCACCACAGGGCCGTGTTCGATCGCGTGTACTCGGGGCCGCTCGCGAGGCAACGCCGCTCTGCGGAAATTGCCGGCGCCGTTCTGACCGGGGCGGGGGTGCGTTGGCCCGAGGTGGAGATTGTGGACGCGCTGGCCGAGATGCCAGTCGAGCGTCTCGCAAAGCGATTCCTGCCTCAGTTGTGCGCGGAGGACGCGGAAGTCCTCCAGCTCATGCAGAAGTTCGCGGAAACCGAAGACAAGCGGGAAAAGGAAAAGACCTTTCAGAAGGCCTTCGAAAAACTCATGCTGCGCTGGGCATCCGAGGAATACCACGATCCCGAGATTGAGACGTTTGCCCAGTTCCGGTCACGGGTCACGGCCGCACTGCAGAACATCATGGTGTGCGCAAAGAAAGGCCAACGCATCGCCGTGTTCACGTCGGGCGGCCCCACGGCCGCGGCCGTGCACCTGGCGCTGAACACCGATATCGCGGCCACACTGGAAATGGTGTGGCAATTGCGCAACGCATCCACCACGGAGTTCGTTTTCACCAAAGGACGTTTCTCGCTGAATGCATTCAATTCGATTCCGCATCTCAGCGACCCGGCTCTTTGGACATATCGATAGACGGGGTCATCCACAGAAAGGGAGCCACCATGGACTTCTCGATTCCCGGGCACATGCAGGACCTGTTGGGCGCGGTCCGCGCATTTATCGAAAGCGAAGTATACCCTTTGGAACGGCGCGATCATGCGAAGGGATTCAAGTCGCTGTTGCCTGAACTGGCGCGTCTGCGCGGGGAGGTCAAGCAGCGAGGCTGGTGGCTGCCCCAAATCGCAAAGGAGCACGGCGGGCTTGGCCTGAGCCTTGTCGAGCATGGACTACTCAGTGCGGAGCTTGGCCGCTCGCCCCTCGGCCATTACTGCTTCAACTGCCAGGCGCCCGACTCCGGCAACATGGAAATCCTCATTCAGTTCGGTACGCCCGAACAGCAGAAGACCTATCTCGAACCGTTGCTTCGGGGCGATATCCGCAGTTGCTTCGCGATGACAGAGCCAGAGCACGCAGGCTCAAATCCCGTGTGGATGAGCACCACGGCCGTCAAGGACGGGAGCGACTACGTCATCAACGGCCACAAATGGTATACCTCGTCCGCGGAAGGCGCGCGCTTCGCGGTGGTGATGGCCGTGACCGATCCCAATCAGGAGCCGCATTTCCGCGCGAGCATGATCCTGGTCCCGCTGGACAATCCAGGCTACTGTTTCGTGCGCAACATCGGTGTCATGGGCGACGTGGGCGAGGACTGGGCCAGCCACGCCGAGGTGCGCTTCGAAGATTGCCGTGTGCCCCAATCCAACCTGTTGGGCGGCGAAGGAATGGGCTTTGCCATCGCGCAGGAGCGGCTCGGACCCGGGCGTATTCACCACTGCATGCGGTGGATCGGCATCTGCGAACGCAGCTTCGACATCATGTGCAAGCACGCGGCCACGCGCGAGGTGGCCCCCGGCGTGCCGTTGGGCACGCGCCAGATGGTGCAGCAGTGGATCGCGGACAGCCGCGCCGAGATCAACGCCGCGCGTTTGATGGTCCTGCACGCCGCCTGGACTATTGAACAGCGCGGGGCCAAGGAAGCGCGCGACGAAATCTCGTTGATCAAGTTCTACGTGGCCAACACGCAGCAGCGCGTCGTGGATCGCGCCATTCAATGCCTGGGGGGCTTTGGTGTCTGCGATGACAGCGTACTCTCTCACTTCTACCGGCACGAACGGCCGGCCCGGATCTACGACGGGCCTGATGAAGTGCACAAGCAGTCCGTGGCGAAACGCATCCTCAAGCGGCACGGCATCACGATCAAGTCCGGGGCCAATCAATGACTGGGCTTGTCGATGGCACCGCTCCCGTGCGCGAGGGTGAAGAGCTGGATAGCGCGGCACTGGGGCGTTACCTGTGCGACACGCTGGATGGGATGTCTGGGCCTCTCGACATCGAGCAATTTCCCAGCGGACATTCCAATCTCACCTATCTGATTCGTGCAGGCGGCCGAGAACTGGTCTTGCGGCGCCCGCCTTTCGGAAGCACCGTGAAATCGGCCCACGACATGGGACGCGAGTTTGCGGTCCTGTCGAAGCTGTGCCGCGCCTACGCTCCCGCTCCCGCTCCATTGGCGTATTGCGAAGACGCCGGTGTGATCGGCGCGCCCTTCTATGTGATGAAGCGCCTGAGAGGATCCATCCTGCGGTCGCGCAAGCCCAAGGACCTCGCAGTCGATCCCGCCTTGGCACGGGCATGCTGTCAGTCCTTCATCGACAACCTGGCAGACTTGCACGCGCTCGATTTCCGCGCCATCGGACTCGACACGCTGTACAAGGGCGAAGGCTACGTGGACCGTCAAGTGAAAGGTTGGTCCAAACGTTACCGGGACGCGCAGACCGATGATATCGCGGAGATCGACCGCCTGATGGAGTGGCTGGATGGCCGCATTCCTGCGGACACGGGCGCCGTGCTCGTCCACAACGATTACAAATTCGACAACATCGTTCTGGATCCGGGCAACCTTACGCGCATCATCGGTGTGCTCGACTGGGAGATGGCGACCATCGGCGACCCGCTCGCCGACCTGGGCACCTCGCTGGGCTACTGGGTCGAGAAGAATGATGACGAAATGCACGTCGTCCAATGCTTCATGACCACCGAGCCCGGCGCCATGACGCGCTTGGAACTCGCCGAGGCCTACGCCGCGCGTACCGGGCGCGATATCTCCAACCTCCTCTTCTACTATCTGCTCGCCTTGCTGAAGCTGGCGGTCATCGTCCAGCAGATCTACTACCGCTACAAGAAGGGCCTCACACAAGACGAGCGCTTCGCCGTGCTCATCTTCATGGTGCAAACGCTTGGGCGCAAGGCTGTCAGCGCTATCGAGACCGGCAAGGTGTGAGGGGCTGCGTCCTCCATCAAGCGAAGAGTACGTCCGCAGATGGCGCAGATGCACGCAGATGAAACAAGGAACCGAATCAGATTTCGGGCTTCCTCCTTTGAGGCCTGAAGGGCCGGCGCCACACTGGCCCATCGCGGCTTAGCCGCAACCAGACCAAGAAGTTCATCCACCGATTACACCAATGATCTTAGCGCCAGAAATGAAAGTCGGGGTCAGGATTCAATCGAATCCGCAGATGCCACAGATGTGCGCAGATAAATGAGGGAATCCAATAGGAGTAAGGGCTCGCATTCTTGAGGTCTGAAGGACCGGCGCCATACTAGCCCAGGGCAGAGCGAAGCGGCGCCCTGGGTCTGCTGCGCCCCCTAATCTCAAGCGCTGAAGGTGCGACCCAAAACCCATACACCGGGTATGAACGCACGAGACCTCTGATGATTCCCAGAATCAGCGATCCAAGATCGCGAGCACCTGCCGCAGGTCGCTGATATCCCAATCCGGTCGCACGCCGTTGGCCTCTTCGCGAGCGCGGTTCACCCAGGCGCCGCGGATGCCTGACTCCTGCGCGCCGCCGATGTCTCGCGGCAGATTGTTCCCCACCATGATTGCTTCAGACGCGGATGTGCCGGCCGCTTTCAGCGCGGCCTTGAACATGTGGGGTGACGGTTTCGATATGCCGACTTCGCCCGACACAATTACCCCCGCAAAGTATGAGGCGAGGTCCACGGCTTCGAGTTTCCGGCGCTGGTGATCGCCAGGGCCATTGGTGACCAGCACCAGGGGCAAACGCGCCGCCAACGTGGCGAGCACTTCGCGCGCCTCCGGAAAGACGCGATGGTGGGCGTGTCGATTCTCGTGAAAGCGGCGGATCATATCGCGGGCGAGGGGCGCGTCCTCCACACCAAACTCGCGCAATGCATTGAGAAAATACTCACGCCGGTAGATCTCCAGCCACGCATCCATGGCCTCCGCATGGGGGCCCCGCCGGTCGTATTCGGAAGTGAGCAGGTCTGATGTTCCCGCATCTATCGCGCGCAGATAGTCGATAGCCGGAGCACACTGAAAGGACGCGCGTCCCAGAACGCGCGCCCGGTTCACGAAATCCATAAGCGGGATGCCATGGCGCTCTTCGACGGGCGCGCACGCCGCCCGGAACGCGGCCAGCAGCGGGCCCTCTTCCTCGATGAGCGTGTCGTCCAAGTCGAACAGGACGGCGCGGATAGCCATGCCACAGTCTCCGTGAAAACAAAAATGGCGTCCCCAACGGGATTTGAACCCGTGTCGCCGCCGTGAAAGGGCGGTGTCCTAGGCCAGGCTAGACGATGGGGACGCGAAAAACGCCGCGCATTCGCGCAAAGCGGCACATAGCATCGCACATTTCGGATGGGTAAGTCAAAACTCAAGCGCTTTTCCATCCAGTCCGGGTTTGACATGATAGAATCCACTCCATGGCTCGCGGACGTGAGCCGCGAGCATTCCTCGGGCCAGTCCAGAGCGGATTGGCGTGCGGCCAGGATGTGAATTGTGCAACGCTTCATCAACTATCTCGAAACCGAGCGCGGTTTCTCTGCCCATACCGTGCGGGCGTACCTGCTGGACCTCGCCCAGTTCTGTGATTACGTGCTCAACGGTCCCGATTCCTATGGCCGGGGGCCGGAGGAACGTCCGCCTGCCAGCGTGGAGGCGTTGCGCCGCGCAGGACGCAATGACATTCGCGCTTTTCTCGCCCATGTGCAAACCTCGGGCGGCACGGCCCGAACCTCGGCCCGAAAGCTTGCGGCCATCCGGGCCGCCTACCGGTTCTTCGTGCGGATCGAGGAGCTTGACGTCAACCCCGCGCAGGCGGTGAAATCCCCCAAGCTGGCGCGTGACCTGCCTGATGTTTTGAGCATCCCGGAAGTCACCGCCCTGTTGGATGCGCCGGATACGTCCGAGCCGTTGGGCGTGCGCGACCGCGCCATCTTGGAAACCCTGTATTCGAGCGGAATCCGCGCAGCCGAATTGGCGGGGCTCACCTTGCGGTCGGTCGATTTGGTCGGGGGTGGCATGGTGGTGCTGGGGAAACGGCGCAAGGAGCGCATCGCGTACCTGGGCTCGTACGCGATCGAAGCCCTGCATGCGTATCTTCGTGTGCGTGGATCACTGGGAAACCCGAAGCATGAGCGGCTCTTCGTAAACTTCCGGGGAGGGCCGCTGACGACGCGAAGCGTCCAACGGGTCATCGAACATTACGTGCGGCAGGTCCTGCCGGGGCGGCGCGACATATCGCCGCACACGTTACGGCATACCTTCGCGACGCACATGCTGAATGCGGGGGCTGACTTGCGCGTGGTGCAGGAACTGCTTGGGCACGAGAGCCTGTCCAGCACGCAAATCTACACGCATGTGAGCATCGACCGGCTGAAGACCGTTTACCGTGAATCGCACCCGCACGCGTGAACGGCGGGAGCTGTGGTCCGCCCGGCCCGCCTTCGCGATGTGTCTCGTGTTGGTCCGGACTCGCCACCGCAAAGAGTGGGTAGCATGCGGTTCTGTACCCCAATTACGCCTTGTCCGCGGGCCCTGCGGCAGATACCGCTTCCAGGAAACCGGGATGCTCCCGAAGCGGCGCCAAGAGGGGCATGCGCCGAGCCTCTTCGCTTAGGGCGGGCGCGAGGTTGACGGCGGTGCGCAGGCTGTCGAGCGCCTCGTCAAGACGGATGGGCGGACAGTTGGACAGAAAGACAGCGAGTTCCAGATGGACCTCGGCGGTGCGTGGCTCGAACTGAGCGGTCAAACGAAGTTCTCTCTCGGCCTCGTCGAAACGGCGCAACGCCACCAGCGTGCGGCCCAGCAGCCGCCGTGGAGGCACCCACGACGGCGCTTGCCGAAGGCATTTGCGCAAAGAGTTCTCCGCTGCCGGGAAATCGCCGCGCTCAAGCGCGGCCACACCGTCTTTCCATGCCTTGCGCAACCGGAAACGGCGTGACCAGAGCAGGCCGATGCTTCCAGCGAGCAGCAATAGGCCCCACAACACGTCCGGCACTTCGGCGCGGGCCGGGTAGTTCCGCTTGTTCATGAGAACGGGGTGTGGTAGAACCAGAGATGACGACCCCAGCGGATTGCCCGCCAGGGCGGTGCCATGCGATGGAGAAGGAAGTACCATGGAAGCCTTTCATGCAACGACGGTCGTGAGTGTCCGTAAGGACGGAAAAGTCGCGGTCGGGGGAGACGGGCAGGTCACCCTGGGCAACACGATCATGAAGAAAAGCGCAACCAAGGTGCGGCGTCTGGCGGACGGCCGCGTTATCGCCGGTTTCGCCGGGTCCGTTTCCGACGCATTCACCCTGTTCGAACGATTCGAAGGCAAGCTCAACGAATTCAACAAGAGTCTCGTGCGTACGGCCGTCGAATTGGGCAAGGAGTGGCGCACGGACAAGTACCTGCGCAATCTGGAAGCATTGTTGGCGGTCTGCGACGCCGAGGCGTCCCTCATTATTTCGGGGAGTGGTGAAGTCATTCAGCCCGACGATGGAATTATCGCCATCGGATCAGGCGGCCCCTATGCCCTCGCCGCCGCCCGGTCTCTGATGAAGCACTCGGCACTCGATGCGGAAGGCATTGTGCGCGAGGCCCTCGCCGTGGCGGCGGAAATCTGCATTTATACCAACGAGAATATTACCGTGGAGACGCTCTGAACCTGCCGCTAAGTCGTCACCGCGGCTGGCAGCGAGACTCCAGCATCAGTAGTCCTCGTCATCATAGTCTTTTCGGCTACCGCTGCCCATGAGTCCGCCACCCAGGCCACCATACGGGCCTTGCTGCCCCGGCAGTCCCTGGGCGCCCGGAACCTGGTATGGATTCTGCGGGGTGGCAATATCGCCCGCGATGTAGCGGTTCGAGTAGCCCCAAGGCGCCAACGGCGTCTTAATTACCGCGACGGGCTGGACCTTGCGCTTCTTCTGGTTGTCGATGCGCATTACGTTCTTGGGGGTCTTGCGCTCGGGCTTGACGATCTTGACAGGGTTCAATCCGTCGACGCGCTGCTCTATGCGACGTTCGGCCTTGGGCCCGGAAATGACCGGCTTTGCGGACTTCCCCGTCTCCACCACAGTATCCTCTGCTGTGGAGGCGACGGGCGCGTCGTCTTTCTCGGCCAAGGCCGGCGCGGGCGGCACCGAGATATCCACGGGGCCGGCTTTTGCCGCATCCTGGGGTTCTTCTTGCGCAAGCGCGGTGAAGGAGCCGCCCGCCACAAGCAGCACGGCGAGAGCGATGGTGGAAACGAAAGTTCTGCAACGCATGGTGCATCTCTCCTTTGCTGAGTTCACGCTTGCCAGTCTATCACATTTCTGGAGGATTTCACACCCCCTGTTGACCCGGCCAATCGTCACCCTTCCTGGGTGATTTGGGCGATGATATTGGTGGTCGAACGGCCTTCCACCCCCGCGATAATGGCGATTTTGCCCCCGTAGCTCTCCACCAGCCGGCGCTCTTCCTGCACGATGGTGTCCAGGGTGTAGTCGCCGCCCTTGGCGTACACGTCGGGCCGCAAGGCCTCCAGATAAGGCATGGGCGACGGCTCGGAAAACAATACCACAAAGCCGACGCATTCCAAGGCCGACAGGACCACCGCCCGCTCATGTTCCGGCACGATGGGCCGCCCGGGTCCTTTGACTTCACGGACCGAGGCGTCGCTGTTGAGGCCGACAATGAGGACGTCTCCCAGCGAGGCCGCCTTCTGCAGATAGGTGATGTGCCCGACATGGACGATATCGAAACAGCCATTCGTCCAGACGATCCGTTTTCCGGACTCCCGCATGGTCTGTACCAGCGCCTTGAGTTCTTCAATAGTCTTGAGCTTGGCGGGGCCGCTCTTGCTGAGGAGAGCGCGTTCGAGCTGGGCCTTCGGCACGGTGACCACGCCTTCCTGGGCAACTGCGACACCTGCGGCGGTATTGCCGATGACAGCCGCATCCTTCAGGGTGCCACCCGCGACCATGGTCACAGTCACGGCCGCCGTCACGGTGTCACCCGCGCCGGTCACGTCCACGACGGCCTCCGGGGCGACGGTGATGGGTACGTCCGTGACGCTGCCATCGGCCGCGAAGACGGAGATACCCTGCGCGCCACGCGTGATGACGGCGTTCTTGCAGATGGTCAGCAACTTCATGCCGGCCGCGTGCAGTGTCGCCTCGTCCACGACGTCGATCCCCGCGCCGATGCCTGCTTCGCGGTCGTTGGGCACGATGATATCGAAGTCTTGGAATGCGCCGGCGCGTGCGCGGGAATCGCCCACGGTGATGATGTTGTGCTCTTTCGCGAGCGTGACCACTTCCGCCAGGACGCGCTCCGTCGCCACGGAGCACACCTGATCCGTCACGACGATGGCGTCCACTTCAGGGGCCCGTGCCCGGATGTTTGCGATGATCTGGTCTTCCACTTCACCCTCGACGAAGACGGGGGTGGGTGTGTCGGTGCGGAGAATTTCCTGCGTCGGGATGTTGAATCCGCCCGCGCGCAGTTTGCCGTAGGTGTTCGTGGCGCGCGTGGGATGCACCACGAGGCCAGAGGTGTCCACGTTACGGACCGCAAACTCGCGCCGGACGATGTCGGCGTTCACGTCGTTGCCGACGTAGCCGACCATGTAGGTCTTGGCGCCCAAGGCCGCCACATTGCAGGCCGCGTTGCCCGCCGCGCCGGGGTTGTACTTGCGCCGGTGCACCTCATAGATCGGGATCGGAGCCTCCAGGCTGACGCCTGTCACGACGCCGTAGACGTTTTCATCGAGATAGATATCGCCCACGACCAGAACGCGGGCCTTTTCAAAGCGCGACAGCAGGTCGCGAAAATGGTTCAAATCCATGGTCAGACTGGCTCCTGCGGAGAATTCCCCTTCGACGTGAGACAAGCATCGGAATTGTAGCCCAAGCCCGCGGGAGGTTCAATGCGCGGAGAGGGTCTTAACGCCGAGGCGAAGAGGTTCATCCACCGATTTCACCGATCACGCCGATTGAAGAAAGAGAGGAGATAAGGAAGATAGGGGTAGGGAAGACCGGTTGCCCGGTCTCCCCTCCCTCCGAACCGTACGGGCGGTTCTCCCGCATACGGCTCTCCGGTCGGTGGTTCACCTCGTTGAGGATTGGCATGCTGCGTTATAGGC
>JADLCA010000236.1 GCA_020847495.1 Candidatus Hydrogenedentota bacterium
GGGAGGAGGCGGCGGCAACGCGGAGTGGTGGCAGGAACGCGGGTTTACGGGGGCCTTCATCTTTTCACCGAAGGATTCTGTGGGGCCGGATGACCCGATCATCGCGCGTTACCGGAAAGCCTTCGAGGACGCGACCCGGCTGGACTTTGAACTTGGCCTCTACTTCCGAACCTTGGATTCGGATGAGCTGCGAAAGGACGAAGCATCTCGAATCCTGCGGCCCGACGGTACACGCGGAGAAGATCCCTACCCTTTGGACCCCGCCGTCATCGCGCACGCGGAGACCGTAACGGAGCAGAGTATGAGTCTGTGGGGCGCTTATCCAGGTTTGCGCCACGTGATGTTCAACTCCGAATGGCAGACCCCCTATTGCATCAATGATGCCGCGGTCCTGGATGCCCGGGACACGGCCGGCGTTGACCTCAGGCAGGTATTCAATGAGAAAGGGACCATGGTTGCACTGGCGCCGGACGCTGTCCAAGACGGCGTCATGGCCGATGAGGATCTCTTGTACCGCTTCTATCAATGGTGGTGGCAGCGCGGACATGGGACGGCCGTGCTGAACGAAGCGCAGAATGCCGTTGTGAAGCGGTACCGTCCAGATGCCATCACGTGGCACGAGCCGTACCGCCTGGCCCCGGTGCGCTACTCGTCGAAGGGTCTTGACTGCATCGGGACATGGACCTACGGGCATCCCGACGTCAAGCGGCTGTGTTATACGACCTATCTGCAGGCAGCCGCGCGTCCCGAGTCGCAACGGGTGCAACAGGACATCACCCTCTTCGTCTACGGATCATTCGTCATGCCCATCGGAGAATCCACGTCGGACTTTTCCCGCGATTTCGCCGGAAAAGACCCCTATTTCACCGCCAGCCCGGACTATGCGCGCGAAGCCACGTGGCTTGTGGTGTCGCAGCGGCCGGACATCCTTTGCTACTACTCGGCGGGCGCGTTGTCGCCTGACAATCCAATGCTTGACCCCACCTACAGTTCGCCCGAAACGTTCGACGCTATCGGGCAGACTTGCGATGAACTGGTCAAGCCTTTTGGGCCAGCCATCCTCGCGAGCCGCAGGACTCCGCCCGAGACCGCAGTGCTGATGTCCGCAGCGGCGACGTGGTTTCCGGAAGCGCCGCGTCTGCCCGGATACCCCAACGAACAGACGCTGCCCTTCGCCACGCTGCTGATGATGAACCATGTTCCGTTCGATGTGCTGTTGGACGAGGACGTGGCCGAAGGGGCCCTGGAGCGGTACAAGCTGTTGGTTCTGCCGCGGGCGGGCACGTTCACGCGCAGCGTCTTCGACCGTATCGTGGCCTTTGCCCAGGCGGGCGGGCGCATTATTGCCGACGGCTCGCTGCGCGCCGATATCCCCTGTGTGGTGCGCGTAAACTTCGACTTCACGCCACAACTCAAGGTCGATGGCAAGATGCTGGCACGCGGCGAGGCACTCACCGCCGAGGCAATGCGAGACGTGATGGAGGAATACGCAACCGAGCTGGCGCCGCTCCTTGAAGGTATCACCAAGCCCGCATCCGCGGATAGCGTGCGCGTTTTGACCAACTCGCTCGACGCCGGCGCCGCACGCTACCACTTCTTCATCAACGACGGCCGCACCTATGGCCCACGCTTCGGGGAATGGAAGCTGAGCTTCGAGTTGGGCGTGCCACTGACGGCCCAGCTCAGTATACCGGCCGTGGACCGCCCCGTGCTGTACGACATGCTCCGACGTGCGCGCATTGAATACGAGGCGCAGACGGACAGGGCCGTGTTCACGTCGCGCTTGCCCGCCGCGCGCGGCAAGTTGATTGCCGCATTGCCCGAGGCCCTTGCTGCAGTTCGAGTCACAGGGCCCGCCGAGTGCCGGGCGGGCGATGCGGTCGAAATGGCTATCGAGGTTCTGGGCGCATCGGGAAATCCGATTACCGGCGCACTGCCTCTGCAGGTGGAGGTCAAGGACCCGCGCGACCGGGATTCGGAATGGTCACGCTTCACCACTACACGCGATGGCAAATGCACGTTCCGCTTCATCCCCGCCGTGAATGATATGCCGGGCATATGGACGGTTGCCGTCACCGAGCTTATCGGCGGATACAAACAGGAGTATACGGTATCGTGCGCGCTCAGTGCCCGGTGATGCGGCCGCGCGCGAGGAAGGAGACAAGGTGATGATACGTCGTGCAAGTCTGTTTGCGGCGCTTGTGTTTGCGGCGTGCGTCATGGCGGAACCTCCGTCTTCGCCCTTTGACGTGGGAACCCGCTCGCAGCTATTTGTCGACGAGGTGCTCGTGCGAGACGCGCACAACGTGGCCTTCACACTGCACCCCGCCCGCAGACACCCTGAGAATCCCATCCTCCGTGCAGACCGGGCCTGGGAAGGCTGGCGGCTCGAGATCTACGGCAACGTCATCTACGACCAGGAAGAGCAGCTCTTCAAGATGTGGTACCTCGGCGAGGAACGGGATGCCTTTCCAAACTACGCCACGTACTATGCGACCAGCAAGGACGGCGTGCACTGGGAGAAGCCGCTGATAGGCACCGTAAAGACAGAGAAGTATCCCGAGCACAACGTCATTGCCGAACAGGTATTGCTGGCAAGCGTGATGAAGGATAGAGACGATCCCGACCCCGCGCGCCGCTACAAGATGATCTGCTGGTTGCAGAAAGACCACGGTTACCACACCATGGTCTCCCCGGATGGGCTGAACTGGCAGCGCCTCAGCGAGGAGCCGCTATGCCGCAGCGGGGACGTGATCACCGGATACTACGATGAGCAGCGCGGCCTCTACGTGGCATTCCCAAAAATCGGCTACCGCGTGGGCAACCACGACCGCAGAGTCTTCTGGTTGATCACCAGCGAGGACTTTCTGAAATGGACCGAACCGGAACTGGTGATCGTGCCCGACCTACGCGATGACGCGTCCTCATTGGCGCGCATCGAGGAGGTGCGGCCTATTCTTGATGTGCCGGATGACCCTGAGCAGATCCGCACCGAGTTTTATGGTGTGGGGGCCTATCCTGCGGAATCCTGCACGCTCGCCTTCCTCTGGATGCTGACGATCAACAACAAGGCGCGTTACGGCAACCAGGAGGGGCCGGGCGAGCTGCAGCTCGCCATCTCGCGCGACCTGCGGCATTGGGAGCGGCCGTTCCGCGTTCCCTGCGTGCCGCGCGGCGCAGTGGGAGAATGGGATTGCGGCTTCTTTGTCACCCAGTCACGCGCGCTCGACGTGGGCGACGAGGTCTGGCTCTACTACGGCGGCTCGAACTACACCCACGGGACGCCCTGCCTCTACCGCAGCGAAGGCACGGGCCGCCTCACTCAGTATACGGGTTCCATCGGCCTCGCGATATGGCAACGCGACCGCTTTGTCTCCGTCGATGCACCGCGAGAAGGCGGAACTCTGATGACGGTCCCCATCGTTTTCACCGGCGACCGTCTCGAAGTGAACGCCCGCACCGGCGAAGGCGGCGGCATCGTCGTCCGCATCCTGGACGCGGAAGGCAAACCCATCGAGGGCTTCCCAGCCTCAAACGCCATCACCGGAGACTCCCTGCGTCACAGCGTCACTTGGGGTGACAGCACCTCGGTCGCCGCACTCGCCGGAAGACCTGTCGCCCTCCAATTCGATATGCGCAACGCGGAACTCTTCGCCTTCGCATTCCGGAGCGCAGCGCAGTGACGGATTAAGCACTCGGCGCGGGAAACAACTCCTCAATCCGCCGCTGCACATCTTCTGGGATTAGGAGGTCGGCGGCCTTGAGGTTCTCGCGGAGTTCGGGTTCGGTCCAGGCGCCGAAGATGACGCTGCTGACGTTGGAATTGGTCAGGCACCATGCCGTGGAGAGCACGGCGGCGCTGGTGCCGAGTTCCGCGGCGATGCGAACGAGTTCCGCGGCTTTGCGCTTGTTCTCTTCGTTGTAGTAGAGCTGGAGCGGGACGGCGTTGTCCGCGGTGTCGGCGGCGCGCGTGCCGGGCGGCGCGGCCTCGCCCGGTTTGTAGATGCCCGCGAGCACACCGTGACCGAGGGGCGAGAATGTCAGGTTCCCGATGCCCTGCTCGGCGGTGGTCGGAAAGAGCGAAGATTCTGGCTGGCGGTAGAGGAGGTTATAGCGCGGCTCGCTGGCGGCAATGGGCCGCGCGCCCAGTTGCTGCGCCAACGCGTTGGCCTGCACGATCAGCGCGACCGGCCATTCGCTCACGCCCCAATACAGGATCTTGCCCGCGCGCGCAAGGTCTTCCATCGCGCGGATCGTCTCCTCCAAAGGCGTGTCGGTGTGGGGCCGGTGGCAGAGATAGATATCGATATACTCCATGCCCAGGCGCTGCAGGCTCGCGTCGCACTGCTCGCGGATGTGTTTCGCGGACAGGCCCCGATCGTTTGGTCCTGGCCCCATCATGCCGGATACTTTGGACAGCACAACGACGCTGGACCGCGGATACTCCTTGAGGCAAAGTCCCAACATGCGCTCGGCCTCGCCGTGGGCGTAGGCGTTGGCCGTGTCGAAGAAGTTCACTCCGCCGTCGTACGCCGCGCGCACCATCGCGCGCGACGTCGCCTCATCGCACGAATGACCCAGAGTCATGTGTGTGCCCATCCCGAGGCAACTCACACGAAGTCCCCATTTCCCAAGTTGACGGTATTCCATGATGCCCCTTCGTGAGTATACGTCAAAGCGTGCAGCGGTGTTTCTAATTCACCTCGGATACCTCATCTGCTGATACTCGAGGGCAAATGCTGCGCCGTCGTAGCCTTCGGTATCCGGCCCCAACTCATCGAGCGCGACTGCTTTGCCGCCGTTGCTCCACGATACGCGGGCGGCCAGCGCGCACAGCTCCGGTTCGAGGAGCGCATCGATACCCACGGGCGGCGTGTCGGTCTCTCCGGCCAGATACGGCAGGACACGCTCCAGCAGCGCGCGATAAAGTTTCGCCGAGTCCGCCGTGTACTGGGCCACGCCCTTGTTCGTGATGATGTCCGCGTGAAACGGGATCCAGCCATCCATCTTGCCGATGACGAGAAAACCCGCGGTGCCGTCCTCCCAGGTGACTTCGATGCGCCGCTGGACTCCCTTGCCGAAGTGTCGCACGGTGCGGATGCCCGGTCCCAGAATGCCGCTCAGCATCGCGTAGGCATGAATGCCGTAGTTGAACTCGTCGACGCCGCACCCACACAGCACCGTGTGAGGCACCCCGCGCTCTTCGACAGGCTTAGCCAGCCAGTCACGCGTCTCATAGCAGAAGCGCAGCGACGAGCCGCCACTGATCCGCGCGCCATCCCGCACCCACTGCTTGATCTGTGCGATGTCCCGCATGTTGCCGGCCACGGGTTTGTCGAGCAGCACGGACTTTCCGGCCTCGACGAAGGGCCGCGCCTTTTCCACGTGTGTGTCCCAGTTGCAAGCGTGGATGATCGCGCAGTCCACCTCGCGCGCCATGGCCTCCAGCGATTCGTATACCTTCGGGACCTTGTGCTCCGCCGCAAACTTCTCCGCGTATCCCGCGGGATGCACCGACCCGCCATCCCAAAGGCCTGCGACTTCGTGGCCCAGTTCACGCTCGATGGGAATCCAATTCTGCGGATGCGAGGTATCGAGATCGACTACACCGATTTTCATGCTGCTACACCCTGTTTCGGTCCGCGACCTCCGCCACGAGCTGCGCGGCAAGGTCCACGTGTTCCGGTTGATATTTCTCGCAGAAGGTGGACCAGCGGATGAAGGTCTTCAAGAATTCCGAGGCCACCGGGCAACTCTCCGATGAGTAGGTATGCTTGTGCGACGCAGGCGGCATGCAGTAGGGATACCGGCTCTCGGCGACCTTCTCATGCAGGCACGTCAGCGCGGCGGGCATCAGATAGTATTCGCCCATACCCGCCCCGGGGATACCGGCTTCGGCCAATTGCGACGCGAATGCTTCCGTCGAGCACGTGAACATGCCGCTTTCGATATTGAAGCCGGGCATCCAGCAGGAATAGACATTCGTGTGTTCCGGGATGGGCAGGGGAGTGATGCCGGGAATCTCCGCGAGCTTGCGGTAGAGCGCGCGCACCATCGCGTCGCGGTGCGCCACCTGTTCGCGCACGATCTCCAGTTGTGCCAGGCATATCGCCGCCGTGCATCCTGGCATGCGATAGGCATAGCCGATATCTGCGTGAAGGCGCCCGAAGTGTGGCTGCATCACCGCGCCGCGGCTCTGCCCCATGTAGCGTGCGCGCTCGTAGAGTTCCGTGTTGTTCGTCACCATGCAGCCGCCCGTGTCCGACCCCATGGTCTTTTCGGCATCGAAAGAGAAGCAGGCGGCATCGGCCAGCGTGCCCGCGACGCGGCCCTTGTACTCGCCGAACACGGCCTGGCACACGTCCTCGAAAACTAGGAGCCCGTGTTTCTTCGCGAGTGCGTTGATGCCGTCCATATCGTTGATGAGGCCGGTCATGTGCACGCAGAGGATGGCGCGCGTGCGGCTCGTGATGCAGGCCGCAATCGTCTCGGGGCAGAAGTTGATCGTTCCGGGTTCCGTATCGGCGAAGACGGGGATGATGCCTTCCGCGATCCATCCCTGTACCGTCCCATAGTCGGTCACCGGGCTGACGATAATCTCATCGCCGGGCTCGAACCCACACGCCAGCGCGAGCACGTGCAGCGCGGGCGTGCAGCCTGGTGTACCGATGCAGTGCTTCACGCCGAGCGCTTCCGCGAAGGCTTTCTCGAAGCGGCCCATCATGTCGCAGGTCAGGCCCGAGTCCACGACCTCCTGCACATACTTGAGCGCATTCGGTCCCATCGTGCGTGGAAACGCGACGGGCAATTTGCCGACTTCGCCTACGTGGGCCTGCGCTCCCCACTTGGCGGCTTGGAGTTTTTCTGCCATTGCTCGGGTCTTGCCTTTCTATTGCTTTGCTTGCGGCGGTACCGCGTTCCCTGGCTTTCCTGGGCGGTGCGTCCGCGCGGGTGAACCGTCATGTTCCAAGAACATCCCCCTTGATCCCCCTCGAAGGGGGAGTGGCGCCAAGTCCGGTTTCGGACGTTGGCATGGCCTTTCACATTATATCTGGTGTGGGTCACGCACCAAAAGTCACAGCGAAGCGATGGCGAATGCCGTCGGGTGAGGGGGTGCACCCCGGTCCTTTTTGACGAAACAAGGGGGGCGATTGCGGACTGCCGATCGCGGATTCTCTGTCGGTCACATTCGAAACGTGGACTGGGTAGGTGGTTGCGCGGTAATTGGTGGAAAACCAGGCACCTCGCGGGACAGGGGGTGTGGCCGATCTTTTTTGACGAAACAAGGGGGTGTGACGCCGGTGCGGCTGGGATTGTGATGGTCAGCGCGTGTTTGGGATTGGTTGGCAAGGGCGAGTTTCTCCCTATGAATTAGGCGCGGGATGTTACACAGGCAATCGGGTCGAAGCGGAAGTCCAGAGGCTGGAGCCGGCTCCGAGCCGCGTGATGGTGCGAGGGGGAACGTTGGGTCAACTGTTTTTCGTCAAAGCCCCGGGTGGGGCGATTCGAGTGTAGTCCAGGGTGGAACTAGGCGGAACGTTGGGTCAACTGTTTTTCGTCAAAGCCCCGGATGGGGCGACTCGAGTGTAGTCCAGGGTGGAGCGAGGCGGAACGTTGGGCAACTGTTTTTCGTCAAAGCCCCGGATGGGGCGACTCGAGTGTAGTCCAGGGTGGAACTAGGCGGAACGTTGGGTCAACTGTTTTTCGTCAACGCCCCGGATGGGGCGCAGGATTGTAGCCCAGGGTGGAGCGAGGCACGAGCGGAACCCTGGGGTGCGGTTGTTTTCCCACGAAGCCCTGGAAGGGCGGCAGAAATGGTCACTGGTCAATTCCAGATGTATCGTTCGTCGTATTCAATGTTGTGGGCTTTCAGGAGACGGAGGAACTCCGTTTTGAAGTTCTCCTTCCGATGGTGCTCTTCCTGGGTTTCGATGTAGGTCTTCACGCGGTTGATATGCGATGTGCTCACGGTGAATGCGCCGTATCCGCCTTGCCAAGTGAAGTCCCGCAGTTCGGGGAAGGTGTCGTGCACCCATTTTGAACTACCGGCCTTCACGTCGCGCAACAGGTCGGCGACGGCCAAGGTCTGGTGAATCCGCGCGAGGACGTGAATATGGTCCTCCGTGCCGCCGATGGAGAGCGCGACGCCGTTCTGGGTTCGGAGAATGCCGCCCACGTAGGGGTACAGGCGGTCACGAACGTCTGTGGTGAGCCACGGGCGACGGTCTTTGGTCGAGAAGACGAGATGGTAGAGCAGACAGGTGAAGGATTGGGGCATGGCGTTTCTCTCTTTCGCCCCATCCGGGTCTCGATGGTTGGTGGGGTGTGGCTGACCCAGGGTTCCGCTCGTGCCTCGCGCCACCCTGGGCTACAGTCCTGCGCCCCTCCGGGGCTAATACGGAGGATTGTACGCAGCCGATTTTGGCGATGCAAACAGGCGGTAGCAGTCAATGCGAGATGGTAGAGCAGACAGGTGAAGGATTGGGGCATGGCGTTTCTCTCTTTCGCCCCATCCGGGGCTCGATGGTTGGTGGGGTGGCTGACC
>JADLCA010000237.1 GCA_020847495.1 Candidatus Hydrogenedentota bacterium
CGAGGCAGTACTGAAGAGCGCTTCGCAAACCCGCGATACGGAGGCCGACGATGCCCAGATTCCCCATCAGCCGCCGCTTCTTTCTGGGATCGCTGTGCGCCGCTGTGCCCGCGTGGTGTGTTGCCGAGCTTCTGTGGATTGAACCTACCTGGGTCAGAGTAAAGCGTCTACGTCTTGGCGAAGACCCTTCAAAGCGATTTGTCCAGTTCACCGATTTGCATTACAAGGGCGACCGGTCCTATTTGACCAAGGTTATCGATCTTATCAACGGACTTTCCCCGGACTTCGTTTGCTTTACGGGGGATATTGTTGAGAGCACCGCGTACCTCGCCGAGGCACTGGACTGCCTGGAGGAACTGCAGGCTCCCACGTTCGGGGTGCCGGGAAACTGGGACTTCGTCAACGGAGACTCGACCGTGCTGCAGTGCTTCTCGGGGACGGGTGGGGCCTGGCTTGCGAACGAAGTCAAGGACATCGGCAGCGCGCGGATTTCTGGCGTGGACCACAAGCCGCCACCTCCCGTTAAGAGAGAAGAGGGCCGAATCGAAATCCTCCTGACGCATTACCCCGTGGACGCTGACGCCGTGACGGGAGAACCTTACGATCTCATCCTCGCAGGTCATTCCCACGGAGGGCAAGTGCGGCTGCCGTTCGCAGGGTCGCTGGTGGTGCCCGACCGGGTCGGCAACTATGACCGTGGGCTCTTCAATACGCCGGGGGGCCAACTCTATGTGAATCCAGGAATTGGCACGTGGCTGATGCCTGTAAGATTCCTGTGCAGGCCGGAGATCACTGTATTTGAGATCTAGGCGGCGACCGTGATGAGGGTGGCTTTAATGGTACTGCCGCGCTCGGCGAGCGCGGCAGCACAGGACTTAGACTGCCCCAAGGCCTTTGGGCACCGGAAGCGCTTCTCTGAGTCCCTGTTCGCAGAGACCTTGGAGGCCGGTGAGGCATTCACGAAAGCCAGAGCGCTCTGCTGCCGCGCTCGGCGAGCGAGGCAGTACTGAAGAGGTCCTTGCCCCCAATCCCCGGTTTCTCCATGCTATCCACGGACACTTCTTGGCCGCTCCCCGAGTGCAATGCCTGCCCCTGGTGGTGTATAAGGCGAGGATGGGGATGGTGACGGTTTCGCCCCCGGTGTTTGGCGGGCGGCCTGCCCCGTACTGTGAAGGATTTCATCCCATGAAGAACATCGTCGCGATTGTGTTGTCTCTCGCACTCGGCCTGTGCGCAGCTGCGGAACGTGCGGAATCGCTGATGCGCGCGCCCGCAGGCGAAGCCTATGTGGAGCAGAATCCGCAGGGGCGGAGCATCCTGCCAAATGGACGCTTCATCACGCCCCGCGGTGCGATGTATCGCGTGCAGCCGCACCCCTACGGCCTGACCATGAGCGCGGACGGCCGCTGGGTGGTGGCCGTGTGCAGCGACGACCCGCAGCTTTCGGTCCTCGACCTGGCCCAGCCGGACCAGCCCGTGCACTACGGCATTCCGGAGAAGCTCGAAGAGGGCAAGGGCGTGCTTGACGCGGCGTTCATGGGCGCGGCGATCGATCCCGCCAACTCCATCGTGTACATCGGGGGCGGCGGCGATTGGAGCGTCATGGCCTTCGATCTGAACACGCGCCAACGTTTGTTCCGGATCGATTGCGCGCACAAGAACGAAGACGGCGATTTCACCTTCGGGTATATTGGCGACCTGCGCCTGTCCGCGGACGGCTCGATGATCTACGCAGTCGATCAATCTAACTTCCGCATGCTCGTAATCGATGTGGCCGCGCAGAAGGTATGTCATTCGATCCCGGTGGGGCGCTATCCGTTCGGCATCACGCTGTCGCCGGATGGCCAGAAGGCCTATGTCGCGAATGTCGGCATGTTCGAGTACGCGTACGTCCGCAAGAAGGAAGGCGGCATCGCGAAGCTGGACTTCCCTCCCTATGGCGTTCCCTCGAAGGAAGCGGAGAAAGGCGTCGAGATTGATGACTTGGACGTTCCCGGGCTCGGCGATCCGAATGACATTCGCGGGATGTCCGTGTGGACGGTCGATATCTCGAAGCAAGGCGCGGAGAAAGTCGTCGGCAAGACCAAGACCGGCCATCTCGTGGGCGAGAAGCTCGAAGACTTCCCTGCGGTCGGCGGGAGCAGTCCAAACTCCGTAGTGGCCACCGAGAAGTATGTGTACGTGTCGAACGGCAGCAATGACAGCATCACGGTGATTCACGCAAAGAGCGGCAAGCGCGCACACGATATCGATCTGAAGCTGGACCCGGCCGTGGACCACCTCCGCGGCATGATTCCGTTTGGCGTGGCGCTGTCGCCGGACCTCAAGACGCTCTACGTGGCGGAAGCGGGGATCAACGCGGTGGGTGTTGTGAGTCTGCCGGATCACCGCGTTCTGGGGCACATTCCCACGGCTTGGTTCCCAAGTAAGCTCGCGGTGTCGCCGGATGGCAAGCGCCTCTACGGTGCCTGCGCGAAGGGCGTGGGGTCGGGACCCAACGCGGGACCGGGTCACGCCGAGAACGATCCCACGGGCATCGGCGCGCTGATGCGCGGCTACATCAATGTGTTTGATTTGCCAACAACGCAGGAAGAACTCGACGCGCTCACCCGGCAGGTCGTCGAGAACAACGTGACCCTGTATCCGCTGACGCAGGAGACCCGGCCCGAAGGCCACCCGGTGCCGCCCGCGCCGCGCACGTGGAAGAGCCCGATCAAGCACGTCATCTACGTCACGAAAGAGACCCGGACTTATGACGAAGTGTTTGGCGTTCTGCCGAATGGCCGCGGAGATGCGGAGTTGTGCCGGCTCGGGCGACCGATCGACGTGTCGAACAAGGATAACTCGCGCACCGTGAAGGACGTGGTGCTGATGCCGAACCATCTCGCGCTCGCGAAGCGATTCGCGGTCAGCGACAACTTCTACTGCGACTCCGATCACAGCGTCGACGGGCACCGCTGGCTGGTGGGTACCTATCCCAACGAATTCATGGAAGCCAAGATCGGGGAGTCCGCGAAGGGCGATGGGCCCGGCAATCACATGTTCATCGGCTCCTCCGGCGCGATCTATCCGGAGGACTACAACGAGGCGGGCGCCATTTGGGAACACTTCGCGCGCGGCAAACTGAAATTCCGCAACTACGGGCTCGGATTTGAGTTCAAGCCCCAGGACGAGGAGCAGGAATACAAGTACACGGGCATCAAGCTGCCGATCAACTACCCCATGCCGAAGGTGCTCTTCGACAACACCTCGCGCGAGTTCGCGACGTACAACACGAGCGTGCCCGATCAGTTCCGCATGGACATGTTTCAGAAAGAGTTCGAGGAGCGCTGGTTGAGCGGCAAGGAACCGTTCCCGGACATCATCACAATGATGCTGCCGAACGACCACGGTTCCGGCGAACGACCCGACGACGGTTATCCGTTCTGGGGTTCGTACATGAGCGACAACGACCTCGCGCTCGGACGCCTGGTCGAGCTGATCAGCCATAGCCCGTTCTGGAAAGAGACCGTCATCTTCGTGACGGAAGACGACGCGCAAGGGTACCGCGACACCGTGGACGCGCACCGTTCCATCTGCATGGCGATTGGGCCGTATGTGAGGCCCGGGTACGTCTCGCACCAGCACGTGAGCATGTCGAGTATCTTGAAAACCATGTTCCTGATCCATGGCCTACCCGCGTTGAACCAGTACGACGGGCTCGCCACGGACTTGTCGGACATGTTCCTGATGAGTCCCGACAACGGGAAGCCGTACAACGCGTGGCCGGTGAATGCGGAGGTTTTCGATCCGCAGAAGGCTTTCGATCCCTTGGACGAGGAGTTTGACTGGAAGGCCGCGGCCGAGTACGTCGACGTGGACAGCCAGGAATACTTGGACAACGATCCCTACGGCCACAGCGGCGAAGCCGGCCACGCACCGAGGGGAGAGAAGTAAGAAAGGCCGGACGAGGACACAGGCGAGGGCGCCTGTGCCACATGCGCTTGCCCTGCCGTGGTTAGTTCTTCCTGTCTTCAGGTTTTGGGCATGCAGATGTACTCAAGGATTCTGCCGACGCATCGGAACTTAGATGGACGTGTGGCACAGGCGCCCTCGCCTGTGTCCCATCAAGTTCTGTGTCGCTTTCATGTTCCTTTGCGGTCTACTCCGTCGCATTGACTTTTCTGAAGAGGGGATTACATGATGTCCAGTGATCCACGCGAAGAACCCGCAGACGATGTCGAATCTCCTCAAGAAAGATCCCCAAAGGAGTTCTACAGGCGCAATCTCCCGCATATTCAGAAATCGGGGCGGCCGATCTTCGTCACCTTCCGTACCGCGCGCGGCCTTGTCTTACCCGAATCAGTGCGAGAGCGTGTTCTAAAGCACTGCCTACACGATGATGGTGTCAAGATCCACGTGCATTGCGTCGTGGTTATGCCTGATCATGTTCACATACTGCTAACCCTGCGCGGGAATCCTGACGGTGTGCCTTTCAGTCTCAAGGAGATCACACAAGCTGTCAAAGGCGTATCCAGCCACACAGTCAACCGGCTATTGAAGCGCAAGGGTTGTGTATGGCAGGACGAATCGTTCGACCATATCTTGCGCTCAGGTCACACTATTGAAGAGAAGGCAATGTATATCTGCGAAAACCCTGTGCGGAAAGGTCTGGTGGGCAGCCAGGACGAGTACCCATGGTTGTGGCGGGAGTGGGTTGAGGGAGCAGATGCCCAGGAAGGGTCAGGTACTGAGTAACCCGATAGGACACAGGCGAGGGCGCCTGTGCCACACGCGCTTGCCATGCCTGGCGGAGTTCCTCCTCTCTATCTGGCCTTGGTTTGCCCGAAGTAGAAGGCAATTCCTGTTGAGCTACGCACTGGAGATAGACGTGTGACACAGGCGCCCTCGCCTGTGTCTTTATTGGTCCGAGGCAGCGTCTTTGCGCATTTCGGATATCACGGCTTCCAGGATTTCGGTGAGGGTGGTCTTGGGCTCATAGCCGATGGCTGCGCGGATCTTGTCGAGGCACGGCGCGCGGTGGCGCATGTCTTCGTAGCCGGGTCCATAGGCTTCATCGTAGGGTACGCAGACGATAGGCGACCGGCTGCCGGTCTGCTTGACCACCTGCTCGGCCAGTTCGCCGATGGTGATGCGCTGCGTGCTGCCCACATTGAAAATCTCGCCATTGATGTCTTTGCGATCCATCAGCGTAACAAGTGCCGGCACCACATCGCCCACGTATGCGAAGCACCGGGATTGCTTGCCGTCGCCGTAGACCGTGATCGGCTCGCCGCGAAGGGCCGCTCTCACAAAACGCGGGACGACCATGCCGTAGCGGCCGGTCTGGCGCGGACCCACGGTGTTGAAGAGGCGTACCGTCACGCCGGAGAGCCGCTTGCTGCGCCAATAAGCAAGCGCAAGAAACTCATCAATGGCCTTGGACTCGGCGTAGCTCCAGCGGCTGAGGTGGGTGGACCCCATGATGCGGTCGTCGTCTTCCCGGAACACCTCGCGATCGCTCTTGCCGTAGACCTCGCTCGTGGACGCCAGCAGCATGCGCCGCCGGTACCGGCATGCTTCTTCCAGCACGGTCTCGGTGCCGCGGATGTTGTTGACGATAGTGCGGATGGGTTCATCGACCACCAACTGGACGCCGAGCGTTGCGGCAAGATGAAACACGACGTCCGCTTCGCGCATGAGATCGCGCACGATTTCCTGATTCAGCGTGGAGTCGACGACACACGTGACGCCTTCGAGCCGCTCGATATTCTCGAAGCGGCCCGTGCTGAGATCGTCCAGCACGAAGACAGTGTCGCCGCGGCGCACCAGCGCCTCGCACAAATGGGACCCGATGAAACCCGCGCCGCCCGTCACCAATGCCTTCATAAGCAGTCCCCTTCCCGGTCAACCGGATCGAGCGCAGTATACGAACGCACCGGAAGTCGATCAATGGACCGGTACGCGGGTGACACTAACCTTTGGCGCGGCGTGGCGAAACTGGACTGCGCCTCGGCGAGCGTGAGATGATGACGCACTCAGGGTGGGAGAGGAATCACATTGCTACGGTTGATTGAGAAAGTGCTGGCGGAATACGAGGTCGGCTTGCAGCCTGACCAGCAAACGGCGGAATGGTGGGCGGGCGCGCCGAGTGTGGTGCGCGCGCCGGACGGGGCCTTCTACATGGCCGCCCGCATGCGCGACGCCGATTCGCCCATGGGCAAGCGGGGCTACGAGATCCGCATTCTGAAGAGCCCGGATGGCGTCCACTTCGCGCCCGTCGCGCACATCACCCGAAAGGACGCGGGCGTGCCGGGGTTTCAACGGCCCGCCCTGCTGCGGGATCCCCAGTCCGGCTTGTATCGCCTGTACTGTTGCGCGTGGCTGGAACAGGGCTGGTCGATCCTGAGGTTCGATGATGCGCATTCTCCCGAGCAGTTTGATGCGTCCACGGCGAGGCCCGTTCTCCAGGCAGACTGGGAAGACGACGGCACGATCCAGGTGAACGGGTACAAAGACCCGGTCATCCTGTGGACCCAGGGCCGTTGGCATATGTTCGCGATTGGCCTGGACCGCGTAGAGCGCATTCACCATTTCGTGAGCGACTGCGGGGAAAGGTGGTTGCAGGAGGGGCCGGCCCCCGTATTCGAGAACACCGGCTGGCACAACATGTTTACGAGACCGGCGAGCGTGTTGCCCATGTCGGCCGGCTATCTCTTCGTGTACGAGGGATCGCAGCTCGGCTGGTTCGACCCCAACTACAACATCTGCACAGGTCTGGCGTACACGCCCGACTTGTATTCCTTCTACGACCTGACACCGAACGCGCCCCTGCTGACGAGTACCACGCCGGGGCATTTCCACAACACCTGGCGCTACTCGCATTGGATGCGCGTGGGCGATGAGATATTCGTTTACTTCGAGGCTGCGTGCGCCAATCGCACCAACGAGATTCGGCTGGGCCGCATTCCCGCGACCGATGCCCTCATACTGGCGGAATGACATGAATGATGTGAACGCCTCCCCGCGGGAGCGGGTCATAACGCTTGGAATCGGGCTGGTTTACCTTTGGGTGGCGCTCGGCGTCCTGCGAAATGTCAACGCCGGTATCGGCGCCACGACCTTCGTAGCCGCGGCGTGCCTGTTCATCTGGTATCCGCGGCAAGTGTCCATGATCACGGTCAACCGCGGCATGTATTGGCTTCGACCCATACCGCCAATCTACTTCCGCTGGTTTGGCTGGTGCCTCTTGCTGCTGCCGATCACGTTCTCCATGGTGGTGTCCTTGCTGATGATGCTTGGGGGTAGCCGGGCGCAGCCATAGCCCGTTGGGATGCCGTGAAACGAAACACACGGTTCTGGCGTTGTCCCGAATGCACGGCCAGGAGGGCGGGCCGCGTTAGCCGCCGCCTGGGGAGGGTACTCGAATGATTCAGAGACTCGCGCTGGCCGGGATGTTGCTGATGCTCGCGCGCCCGGCGTGGGCGCAGGAGACCGGATTCACGATTGACCGTGCCGAAAGCGTATTCGGCGTCGTGACACACAAGGGCGGCGTCGCGGCGCGCTTCGCGCACAACCATTTCGTCTTTCCCAGCGAATACGAATGCCCCATGGCCTTAACGCAGGGGACCATCGAAAGTCTGGCGTTCTCCTTGACCTTCAAGACGTCCGCCTTGGATTCCGATCTCCCGGACGCGCAGAAGAAGTGGTACCCGGAGCTGGAGAAGTGCGGGGTTCTGAAAGAGCCTTTCCGCGAGATCTCCAAAGAGGACCGCGCGACTATTCGCGAGCACATGCTCGCTGAGGATCAGCTCGACGCCGTTGGGCACCCCACAATCACGGCGGAACTCATCGGGTTGCGGCGTGAATCCACGACATTCGGGGAAACATCGTGGGATTGGATGGCCAACATCGCTCTGACGGTGCGCGGTAAGCGCGTTGAGCGGGAGGTCCCCGCGCGGATCGCGCTGAAAGATGGCAACCTCCGCATCGATGCCGTAGGCGCGTTCCGGTTCACGGAGTTCGGGATCAAGCCCTATTCGGCGATGCTGGGCGCGGTGAAGAACGAGGACGAGTTTCACGTGTTCGCCCATATTCAGGCCCGCGCGGGATGAGAGTCTGCATTCTGACCAAGGGGGAACCGTGGGCGTGGACGCGCCACTACATTGCGGCGTTTCGCACATGCGGTCACGACGTGCTCACGGTGGGCCCCAACGCCACGCGTGAAGAGTTGATCAGTCTGCACCTGGAATATCTGTATGAGACCTTCACGCCCAACGATATTGAGTCCCGCCTCGAGCCGGACGTGGTGCTGGCCGAACTTCTCCCTGCGCAGTGGCTGCCCGATCTGATCGTCGCCATTTCGGTCGAAGGCATGCCGTTATGTCCGATTATGGACGGGTTACGTTGTCCTTCGATTTACATCAGCACCGACACATGGCAGAGTCCGCGCGACTACCTGGACGCCATCGCATATGATTTCGTCTTTGTGGCCCAGCGGGAGCATGTGCCGCGTATGCAGGCCTTGGGCGCGCGCAACGTATCCTGGTTGCCGCTGGGATGCACCCCGGCGATTCACTATCCGTGTCCTCAGGAACCCGTGGCCGACATCTCCTTTGTAGGCTCGATCGCCTTGCCGATTCATCAGGAGCGGTACGACTTGCTACGCCAGATCGAGGCCAATTTCCGGGTGCTTGCGCGGAGTTGTCTGTATGGCGAGGAACTCTGCCGCCTGTGCGGCTCCACGAAGCTGACGTTCAACCACAGCGCGGTGCGCGACCTGAACATGCGGGTCTTTGAGGCGCTCGCCATGGGCGCCCCCTTGCTCACCAACCGGGACTCCGCCGTGAACGGACTCCTCGATCTCTTTGAGGAGGACATGCACCTCATCGTCTACGATACCCCGGCGGAACTTCTCGCGAAGGCGCGCAGGTATATTGATGATGATGCCGCGCGGCGGCGTGTCGCGCATGCAGGGTATACGGAAGTGCTGGCCCGCCACACGTACTGCCACCGGGTCGAGACCATGGTTGGCGTGGTGTCGAAGTGCGTGCCCGGATTCGGAAGGTCATGGGCGCCGCGTTGCCAGGAACACCCGATCGTGAATCAGATGCCCGCCGGTCCGGAGTCGGTCCTGGATTTCGGTATGGGACTCGCCTCCGTCACGGACAACCTGCGGCAACGCGGCGTGCGGCAGCTCACCGCGATCGGGGAAGCCGCATCGAGGGCCTCTGGGTACGACCATGTGCTTGAGTGGCGGGCGGACCTCGCATGTCCCAAAGATGTGGATGTGGCCGTAGTAAGGAACGTGTGCGCACTGCCAGCCTCTTTGGATGAATGTCTCCGCGTGGCGCATACCGCCCTGCGGGGTGGCGGATCGCTGCTCGTGCAACTCCAGATAAACGAACTGTCGGCGCTTGACATTCCGCTCGACGCGGAGGCCATGCGGCTGTGGCTGCTCAAGTACGATTTCCTCTTCCAGCGCGCACACTTGGAAGGCGATGCCGCCACCGGGCCCGTCTCGTCATGCATCCTGTGCGCGCGCAAGCGGACCCGCAAGCTGCGCGACGTCATCGACGAGACCTTCTCCAACCTCACCCCGAACTGCGCGAGCGTGCACGAAGCCATCTGCCGCTGGTGCGAGAACTATCCCTCCGGGATCTAACCCACGTGCTGCGAGAAGGGTTGCCGGGAGCGCCGGCATCCCTGCCGGCTCTTGTTCTTGCCGGCAGTCCCCAAAGCGTGTTCCCCCAGGTCGCGGACTGTCAGGTCGCGGGGTTGCATTGGAACTTGATCCTGTGGTGTGATGCGAGGTGATTGGAGGGAGCAGGTTAAGTGGGGCGCTGTGCAGCGAAGAAATTGGCTTGCGTAACGGCCGCACTGTGGATCGTGCAGGCGGCGTGGTGCGATCCCGATGCGGTAACGCTTTACTATTGGGGTAATGATCTCGCCCTCGAAAACGATGTCCTCGTC
>JADLCA010000238.1 GCA_020847495.1 Candidatus Hydrogenedentota bacterium
CCCTCGCCATGAGCCGGGCACTCCCCCCGTTCTTGGCAAGAATTGGTGGACAACAAACTGTGTACCAGAGTCAGCAGGTTCGGGCCGTCGACGGGTTTGGCCACGTAGCGGTAGCTTTCCCCGTTCTTCGTTCCATTGCCTGCGAAAACGATCCCCGACCCTGACATGACTATCACAGGCAGGTTCGGGAACTCGTCGTGCAGGATGGACATCGTCTCCGTCCCTTCCTGCTCCGGCATCATCAGATCGGTGATGACCAGGTCTGGACGCTCGTGGCGGCACAAGTCCACACCGTCCCGGCCATTTTCAGCGTCCCAGACTTCGTGACCGTCTTGCTCCAGGATCAATCGAAACGTGAGACGGAGGACGGGCTCATCGTCGATGACTACGATACGCGACATGCTCCTGTTCTCCATCGTTTCGAGTGAAGCCCCCCATTGGAGAAGCCGGTTGAGAACTCTTCCCTGCACGAGCCGGGTAGATACCGATTCCCCTCCCGGGGCCGTTTGGACTAACCGTCAGGACCATCCAGACCCTTACTGGCCATCACGCCTCCTATAATGCACGAAGCGTGCCAGCTTTGGCTTGTGCGGCCATTCAGAGTCTAATTTGTTTACTTACAGTTAGTTAGCCTCAAAAGTACGATTGGGAGCCCCAACGGGACTGCAAAACACAGGCGTTCATCAGTACAGCTTTGCACAGTACACAGATGTCCTTTTATGGGGGAAATTATCCTGAAACATCTAAAATCAATACGCCTTCAAGCCGCCATCGGGTTTCTCCACGCAAATACGGACTGAAATGCTCCGTTGGCGCTCCCCGTAGGGCGGGAATTGTTCCCGCCCTCTTAACTCTGAGGAACCCAGACAATCAGAAGAGGGAAGTCAGAGAGAGGACGAAGAGTTCGTCCATAGATTACACCGATTTGCACAGATTTGAAGAAGGCAGATTCGGAACACAGATAAGATGAGACCGGTCCGCAGATCGCCAGATTTACGCAGATGATGAAGAGGCCGATTGAGAGAACGGTGGCTCTCTTGAGGCCTGAAGGGCCGGCGCCATACCAGCCCAGGGCAGAGCGAAGCGCCGCCCTGGGTAATGTCGGCCCCCAATCTTGAGCGCTGAAAGTGCGACACCACGCTTTACGTGCCGGCGCTCTGAGGGACTCAACAGGAAGGGAGTTGGTCCTGAGATCTGAAGACGGGATTTGAGCCCGAAATCGCGGCAAGAATTCACAATTCTGACTGTGAGCAGCACAGTGGCTTGTCGAAGATCCGGCAAGGATGCCGGCGCTCCTCGTAGGGCGGGAATTGTTCCCGCCTTCTTAACAGGAGATGGACTACCGCTGGCTGACCCAAGAGCCGGCAGGGATGCCGGCGCTCCTGGTTGCGCGCCTTCTCAGCACGGTTCGATTGCTCTGAAATCTCCCCTCTTGACATACCTTGAGGTTCATGGTACTTTATACCTTGAACTCCAAAGTAGAGGGCGTAATCATGAAACTGGACAAGGAACTCGTTGGCGCGAGCACGAGCCTGCTCGTGCTGTCCACCCTGGCGCGGGAAGCGACCTACGGCTACCGCCTCATCAAGGCCATCAACAAGGAGGCGGACGGCCTCTTCGAGTGGCAGGAGGGCACGGTCTACCCCATCTTGCACAAGCTGGAGAAGGAGGGGCTGGTCCGCGCGCAGTGGCAAACGGCGGACACGGGGCGGCGGCGCAAGTACTACTACATCACTGCGGGTGGCCGCGAAGCCCTCGGCCAAGGCGTCGAACAGTGGCAACGCTGGCACGGCATGGTCATGAAGTTGGGGGAAGCACGCAATGGATAAGCAACTGAGTTCGGATACCATCGCCGCATTGCGAGACTTGGCACGGGAGGTTGGCGATGCGCGCGGCCTTGGCGAAGATGCCCGGGAGGAGTTGTACGGGCATCTGGAAGACAAGACGCTCGGGTATTTGTCGGGGGAGGATGGCATCACAGAAGCGGATGCGGTGCTGCTGACGCGGGAGCATTTCGGGGATCCGGGGGCGTTTCCGGAGGCGGTCGTGCAGGTGCAAGCGCAGTTCAGAAGTTTGGTGAGTCTGCCGAGGCGCTTGGCGGCGGTGGCGGTGTTGACGCTGACGGTGGGGATTGCATTCAGCGCGGTCCGGCTACTTCTCGCATTTTTCGTAGACACGGAGACTGCGGTCGATTTGTTTGCACCAGTCAATCTGCCGGCGCTCTGGGTTGTCGTAGTCTTGAAAATGGCCGCCATCGTCGTAGTACTTCGGGGATGGCTCGCGCGCGAACGCCGCGGGTTGCGGCTCTGGTATCAAGACCGGACTCCGGCGGCTATCGCGTTGATTCTGCTTGCACTGGTTTCGCTCCAGTGGCTTGTCCCGGATGTGCGTTTTGACCAGAAGCTGCTGACTGCGGAACATGGAACCTTATTGCGGACCATCATCGATATGCCGCGGTCTATCTACTGGTCTTTCATCGCCCTGGGGCCGGCGCTGGCTATGCTGATGCCATTGATGTGGATCGCGTGGACTGATCGAAGGGCGTTCATGGCCAAAGCCGTGCTGGGGGCAGCAGTCGCGTGGGGGGCGCTTAATGCCGCTAGCGACTTTCCGGAAATCGCGGTTGGCGCTCCTTCCTACGTCATCAGCGTGGACTCAAGAGGATTCGAGATTCAGTCTCCCCCGATGGGTGTCTCCGACATGCTGGAAGCCTGGGGATACGGATCGGATATCACGCTCCAGTCGGCATTGGTACTGACGGGGTATTTCGCGGCGCTGGCCGGGATTCTTCCGGGAATTGCGGTAGCGGTCTATTTGATCGCCGGCCTGGGAGGGCGTTTGGTGCGGCGCTATGGCGAACTTGAAGTCCGCTGGCGGCCGGCTGCGCGATAAGGTAGCATGCGCAGGCAAGCCTGCTTGGACAAAGCAGCGGCAAGCCGCCGCACTCCAAAAAAAGATCGGACGGATTGGACGGATCGGACCGATCGGACGGGGGCGAAGTTGCGGGCAGGCACGGTGTGGCGGGCGCGCGGCACGGCGGACCGGGCCGCTTGGCCGCGGTACCGCAGATCCAAGACCGATCCGTCCGATCGGTCCGATCCGTCTGATTGCGCTGGCGCCGCTCGGCGTCCACTCGCGCTCACACAAACAAAATCGCCTCGGCCATCAATCCGGGGCCGAAGCCGAGGGCGACACAGGGCCGGGGCGCGTTGCTGTCGCGCAGGCGCTTGAGAATAAACAAGATCGTCGGGGACGACATGTTGCCGTGACCGCGGAGGACTTCGCGGGAGACAGCGAGGGCGTCTCTTTCAAGGCCGAGGGCCTTGCTGGTTGAACTGAGGATGCGCGGCCCGCCTGGGTGAACGGCCCATGACCTTATGTCGTCTATTCCATACCCAAAGTCTTTTAACCAACACTCTATCCACGGTTTCAGGTGCGTGCCAATAAGTTCGGGCACGCGGCTGGATAGCGACATGATGAACCCATTGTTGCCGATTCGCCAGGTCATGGCGTCCTCGGAGTCGGGAATCAGACACGAGCCGGTCGCGGCAACCTGCCAGGGTCCTTCGCCGACGACGTCCGCGGCGGCGCCGACAATGGCGGCGGAGCCATCGGCGAAGAGGGCGTTCGCGACAAGCTGGTCGGGATGCCAGCCGTAGTGATAGTGGAGGCTGCATAGCTCGACGGCGCAGAGCAGCACGCGCGCACTGGGATCGCTCTCCGCGAAGCCCCGCGCGGCGCGGATGCCGTTTAACGCGCCGTGACACCCCATGAATCCGACGTGGACGCGCTGTGTAGTAGCAGACATACCCAGTTGCTTGATTAGGCCGATATCCACGCCGGGCGCGGCGAAACCACTGCACGACACGGTGACCAGGTGCGTGATGTCCCCGGGCTGAATCTGGGATGCGTCCAGCGCTTCTTGGGACGCCCGAACGGCCAATGGCAACGCTTCGTCCTCGTATTTGGCCATGCGCTCGCGAATGGTTGGACCCAGTTGGCTTGCGCCTTCGGGAGACGGGAAGAACGAAACGCGGTTGGGCGTGCCTTCCGGACCGTCGAGGACGACCGTGTGCCGCTTCTCCACACCGGTCATTCGATAGAGGAGTTTCAGTTGGCGCTTCTGCTCTTCGGTCTCGCAGAAGGCTTCTCGTGCGTACTCGACGGACTCCTCGAAGCTGATGGAGTGAGGAGGTAGCGCGGTGCCTTGTCCGAGAATCGAGAACTTCATTACGGTTGTACTCCCTGGGGTGGTGCGGGCAGTTGGTTCACATGACGAATGGCTGGTGCGGCCAGCCCGGGTGCGAATGAAACGAGGGCTACGAGCCCTTGAACGAGAGCAGGACGGCGCAGCGCGGCGGCCATGGCGCGGCAGATGAATTGGCGGCTCGTCACGGTGCGCCTGTAGAGCTGCTCCCAGGCTTGGCCGGTGGATGCGTCGAATCGACCGATGGCCTGGTCCGCGAGCGGAGCGACCGCAAGGGCCGAGGTCAGGGCCCAAGCCATGCCCTCGCCGGTGAAAGGCTCGACGTAGCCCGCCGCATCGCCCAAAACGAGGGCGCGGTGGGCGTAACGTTGGGACGCGGTCCGCGTGAGGGCCGGGGTTCCGCGCCAAGGCAAGTCTTCGATCGACGGCAGTGGCGGGAATCCTGCATCAAGCAGCACACGCTCTGCCGCACGGGCGAGACTGCCGGAGTCTTTCACGAACGCCGTGTCAAACGCGGCCGCGATGTCGAGGCGTCCATCTTCGACGCGTGTGAGCCCCACGTAGCCGCCTGTGCCGCAGGCCATGTAGATCGTGCCCGGCGCGTAAGCATCAGGCACGCTTTCGGCCATCGCGCCCGCGCCGATGCGGGAATCCCCGGTGGAAGGCGAGTCGAAGGGATCCGTGCCGCGCAAGAGGCGGCCTCCGAGTCCGTCCGCGGCCAGCACGAGGCGCGCTGTGACGCGGAACTCTTCGCCGGCGCAGCGGAGAAGGACGATACGGTGCTCATCCACGACCTCGGCAAGCGAGGCCTGGGCATGCGGCAGGAAGTGGGCGCCTGCCTGGACGGCAGCATTCACAATCGCCGCGTCAAGGACCTCGCGAGAGAGCGCGGAGTAACCGGGGAGCGGCAAGGCCGCGGTGCGGCCGCGTGCCGCGACCCTGAGTGTGTCGAGCGGGACTGCCTCATGCGCGGAGAGGAGCGCGCCAAGGCCCGCAAGACGAAGGGCGCCTTGCGCGCGAGCGTTTATGCAGCAGCCACACACTTTCCAGCGCGGGAAGGCGGCCTTGTCCACGAGAAGCACTGAGCGCCCGCGCTTCGCGAGCTGTTGTGCCGCGAGCGCGCCCGCGCAACCAGCGCCCACGACGATGGCGTCCCACAAAATGCAACGGGCAGCATCGGGATCCAGAGTGGGTGCTAAGGGATTCATGAGCGGCACCAAGTGAACAGAAAACGGAACGGCCATTGCCAGGAAATGCGGTGGCCGTGAAGTCCTGCATCCGTGGCGAGGCGCCGGAATTCCTCGATGGTGAAGGCGGCGGCCACGGAGCTTGGGCCATCGTTGTGGACCACTTCGGAGCGGGTCAGCGCGCGGCAGGCCAGGTGAGCGAGCGCGAGACCGCCGCGGCTTCTAATGAGATCGCTGATGACGATGAGCTTGCATGTGTCTGCCGCATGCCGCAAGAAACCGCGGGCCTCCTCGTCTGTCAGATGGTGCATGAAGAGTGCGCAGGTGATGGCGTCGTAGCCCTCTGGGATACCATTTTGGATCACATCGTGTGTGTAGAAGTTGGCATCGACACGATTACTGCGAGCCGCATTCAAGGCATAGGCGACCGCGGTTTGGTTTCTATCGCAGCCGTCCACGGTGATGGGAAGATTCATACGCGCGGCGCGATGGCGGAGCCCGATGGCGATCTCGCCGCCACCTGATGCGACGTCGAGCACACGAAGGGGAACGCCTGGATGTTGAAGGGTCCATCGCTTCAAAGGAGTCCACAGGGCGGAGCAAGTTCCGCTGAGTAGATTGATGCGTGAGAGACCGCGCAGGGCTTCGGCATGACGCGTGGAATCGAGACCAGGCTGGTCCATGATTTCGGGTTCCAGTTGTCTTGCACGGACATTCGCGAAAGCGGACATACCACCCATTCTCGGGCCTGTCGCGTGGCGCTCGCAACAGGCGAAATACCTCAGTTGCCCGAGTCTAGCCCGGATAGCTCACCAGTGAGCCTACGGGCCACTATCAGAGCATATATCACCGCCCACTACGTGGGGGGCGGTGATATATGCGATCTAGTACCTGGGAATCGAAGGGTCCACATGCACTGAGTAGGCGTTAATCCCGCCTGTCAAGTTGAGTACGCGGCTGAAGCCTTGGCGAAGGAGGAAACCCTGGGCCTGTGCCGAACGTCCGCCGTGGTGGCACATCACGACGATTTCCTTGTCACGCCAAGCCTCAAGTTCACCCACCCGGCCCGGCAATTTGTCGAGTGGAATATTCATACAATCGGAGAGCGAAGCCGTTTGAAGCTCCGCCGGTGTGCGCACATCTAAAAGGAGAAAATCGGCGCCGGACTTACGTTTCTCCTGAAGTTCCTGGGGCGTACATAGAAGGTTTTGTTGTGTCATCGATTTACCGCTTATAAATGCAGACAGAAGTCGCAGCCATGTCATCATTACACGAGAATTCCAGTGTGTGGTTCATTCAACGATACAATTCACTGCCACTGGTACGGAACGATTCGGCCATTGCGTTCATTCCATCCTGCTTGGCAGTCTCTTCCGGCACGCCGAGTTTCTGCGCGTAATCGCGGATCTGCTGCGTGATTTCCATCGAGCAGAATTTTGGACCGCACATGGAACAGAAGTGGGCGAGCTTTGCCCCTTGGGCGGGAAGGGTCTCGTCGTGGAACTCGCGGGCCTTATCCGGGTCGAGCGAGAGACCGAACTGGTCCTCCCAGCGAAACTCGAAGCGGGCGAGGCTGAGGGCGTTGTCGCGCACCTGTGCGCCAGGGTGGCCTTTGGCGAGGTCGGCGGCGTGGGCGGCGATCTTGTAGGTGATCACGCCTTCGCGCACATCGTTCTTGTTGGGAAGGCCGAGGTGCTCCTTTGGCGTGACGTAGCAGAGCAACGCGGTTCCATACCACCCGATCATGGCCGCGCCGATGCCCGAGGTGATGTGATCGTAGCCGGGTGCGATGTCCGTCGTGAGGGGGCCAAGCGTGTAGAAGGGCGCTTCGCCGCACCACTCCAACTGCTTTTCCATGTTCTCCTGGATCATGTGCATGGGCACGTGGCCGGGGCCCTCGTTCATGACCTGCACGTCGAACGCCCAGGCGCGTTTCGTCAACTCGCCTTGGGTTTTAAGTTCGGCGAACTGCGCTTCATCATTCGCGTCGGCGATGCTGCCGGGGCGCAGGCCATCGCCGATGGAGAAGGCGACGTCGTAGGCCGCCATGATCTCACAGATATCGTCCCAGTGCGTGTAAAGGAAATTCTCTTTGTGATGCGCCAAGCACCACTTCGCAAGAATGGAACCGCCGCGGCTGACGATGCCGGTAACACGATTCTGGGTCAAGGGGATGTACCGCAACAAGACGCCCGCGTGGATCGTGAAATAGTCGACGCCTTGTTCGGCCTGCTCGATCAACGTGTCGCGGAAAAGGTCCCAGGTGAGTTCCTCGGGCTTCCCCCCCACTTTCTCGAGGGCCTGGTAAATGGGCACCGTGCCGATGGGAACGGGCGAATTGCGCAGGATCCACTCTCGGGTTTCATGAATGTTCGCGCCGGTCGAAAGATCCATGACGGTGTCCGAACCCCAGCGCGTGGCCCACACCATCTTCTCGACCTCTTCTTCGATGGAAGAGGAGACCGCCGAGTTGCCGATGTTGGCGTTGATCTTCACGAGGAAACGGCGTCCGATGATCATCGGTTCGAGTTCGGGATGGTTGATGTTCGCGGGGATGATGGCGCGGCCGCGCGCGACCTCGTCGCGCACGAACTCCGGCGTAATCTCTTCGGGCATGCGCGCGCCCCAGGCGTTGCCGGGATGCTGGCGCTTGAGTTGTTCCACGGTTTCGGCCAAGCGCAAGTTCTCGCGGATGGCCACGAATTCCATCTCGGGGGTGATCTCGCCGCGTCGGGCGTAGTGCATTTGGGTGACGCGACGGCCCGGCTTCGCGCGTAGAGGTTTCCGCGTGCGAACGAAACGCACGGGGCCCAACGCGGGGTCCTGTTCGCGGCGGCGTCCAAAGAGGGATGTCACGTCGTCCAACTGGTCGACATCGCCACGCCCGAGAATCCAGTCAAGGCGTAAGGGCGCGAGCCCCTTGCGAACATCGATACCGACATCGGGGTCCGTGTACGGGCCGGATGTGTCGTAGAGCGTGATGGCGGGATTGGGGATGCCGCCTTCGGTTTCGCCGCGGGCACGCGTGGGGGTCTGGGTCACCTCGCGCATGGGCACGCGGATGGAGGGGGCACTTCCGGTCACGTAGACCTTGCGAGAGTTTGGAAATGGCTGGCGCGTGATGATGTCGGACTTCGCGTCCTTGAACACGGCCAACTCGGTGGTCGGGATTGCCATGAGATCTATCCTCCATCGGATCGGGCCGCGAACGACGGCAACACGATCGATCAAAAACCTGTCACTACCCCTAATAACTAAAACCCTGAACGGGCAGGGTTTATTGCGGATTCCCTCTGCGGTGATTCGCGTTCGGGCAGGCCTGCCCAACGGGAGCGTCGCACCTTTGCGCAGCTTGCAGTTGCAAGGCTACCACCGGGGAGAGGGGAAATCAAAGGGCAATTGCGGGGAGGGTAGCGATAGGGTACTATGGGGGTATGGGGAAAGAGGAAGAGAAGAATCGGACGGATTGGACGGATCCGACCGATCGGACGGCGGAAGAGCACCGGCGCGTACGCGCCAGTGGGGGTTACCGGAGGCTGAAGTCGTTTTGGGTGGCCACGGTGATCTATGACGGCACGGTGGCGTTCTGTGAACGATTCTTGGACCAGAGGTCGCGCACGGTGGACCAGATGGTTCAGGCCGCCCGGAGTGGGCGGCAGAACATTGCGGAGGGCAGCCGTGCCGCGGCTACTTCGAGCCAGACCGAGTTGCGGCTGGTGGGTGTGGCTCGGGCGAGCCTTGATGAATTGCTGCTGGATTATGAGGACTACCTGCGACAGCGGGGGCTGCGGCAATGGGAGAAGGACTCGCCGGAAGCGAGAAGAGTAAGAGCTGTCGGGCAAGCCCGACCAGAGAATCGGACGGATAGGACGGATCGGACCGATCCGACAGGCGAGTATGCGGAGTGGCTGGGGTCGCGTGATCCTGCGGTGGTGGCAAATGCGCTGATTTGCCTGATCCACCAGGCGAATTACTTGCTGGATCGGCAGGTGAGGGTGCTGGAACGGCAGTTTGTTGTGGATGGAGGCTACTCGGAGCAGTTGGCGGTGCGGCGGATCGCGGAGAGAGAAAGGCAAAGAGATCGGACGGATCAGACGGATCGGACCGATCGGACTGCGAAGAGCGAGGCCCCGGATTGTCCGAAGTGTGGGCGGGCTATGGCGCTGAGGATGGCCCGCAAGGGGCCAAAAGCTGGGAGGCAGTTCTGGGGGTGTTCGGGCTACCCACAGTGCATGGGCACGCGTGAGCTGGATGGGGGATGAGAGACGGCCCACGGGCCGTGGAGGACGAGCACGAGCATGGGCGCAGCGGGCTGGCTTCGCCGTCCGATCGGTCCGATCCGTCGGATCCGTCCGATTATTTGAACCATTCGCGGGGGAGAGCCGTCCTATAGTAGAGTGGCCGGGCAACAATCAACCGCAGACGCGCCCTTGGGCGCAAGACATGAGGGAAACTCGCCATGATGACCAAGTTGGGTGTCCTGGGCTGGGTTGTGGCAATTGCGGCTATCATCGCGGCAGGAATCCTCTTCGCCAGGAACCTCGCGCTGAAAAATGAGCTGGAAGTTGTCAAGCAAGAGATCGAGCAGGCGAGGATGCGGTTGAACGATATCGCGGTCAGCGCAGCTCCAACGGATGACGCGGAGACCGAGACCGCGGAACCTGAAGAGCAGTTGGCGATGGTTCAGCCTGCTGCTCCCGCAGAGGAGGCGGCAACGGCACCACCGCAACAAGAGGCTGCACCCGCAGCCCCCGCGACCGAAACCCAGCCCAATCAAGGCAATTCCATCCAACGCGCGCAGCGCGCTCAGATGGGGGTGCTGGTCGGCATGCAGTACAAGGGATTCCTCGACAATCTCGCGCTGCCCGAGGATACGATGACCGGCGTGAAGGATCTGCTGATTGACTCGACCATCGAGGGGCAGCAGGCGATGGTCGAAGCGATGATGTCGGGCACGTCCAAAGCCAAGGACGCGAAAGCAAAGCAGGACGCGATCGAAGCGCAATTGCGGGAGAAGCTGGGCGCGGTGCTCAATCAGGAAGAAATGGCCCAGTGGGATGCCTATCAGGAAGTTGCCGATGTGGCACTGTACGAGGCGTTGCTGGACGGACAACTCACCATGCTGGCGCCGGGGTTGTCGGAGGAAACGCGTGCGGCGGCGCGGACCATCCTCGCGGAGGACCTGGCCACCGAACTGGACACGTTCTTTGAATCCGACACGATCTACACGATGGACAGTTTTAATCAGGCCCAGCTTGCGGGATTGAACAATGGCATGGAGAGGATGCCGGACACTATCAGCGAGGAGCAGTACGGACACCTCTCTGGCTTCATCGACACGGTCGCGGCGACCTTTCAACAGATGAAACAGAAGTAGATACTGATCAGTTCTCGATAATTGCGGCGGAAGCACTCATGAGCGGCGCGTCGCCGTTCGTTCCGTTGCCTTCGATAGTAAGCTTTGCGACGCCAGGGCTGACATAAAAGACGGCCGTTTGTTCCGGGGTCGTGTAGAACATGTTCCCCTGGATCAGGATGTCGCGCGTGGAGACCTCGTATTCGCTGGTTTCATCGATGCGGATCTCGCAGTCCTTATCGGCGTCGTTCTTGCGCCCGTTGGTCTTGAAGATGGTGCCCGTGACGATGATGCCTTCCACGTCGGGCGCCCACAGACCCTCCCGGCCGCTATTCTTGACGATGTTGTTGGCCAGCGTGCAGCAGCGGCTGTTGCGTTCGATGGTGCACCCGCGCGAGCCGTTCTCCAGGATGTGGTTGCCGGACGCGACGATATCTTCGCAGCCTTCCAGAAAGTAGCCGCCCATCTTGCTGCCGCGAACCACGGAGTTCACAAAACGTCCGCGGTGCGAATGGAAGAAGTGAGTGCCATCCGATTGCGAGCCTTCAAACCAGCAGGCGTCGACGAGCCAGTCGTTCACAAAGTACATCGCGACGGTGCCCTGGTCTTCGCGCTTGCTGCCTTCGGCGGGGCCGCGGGGCGTGGCCAGGTAATCGCCGTAGTAGTTGCAGCAGTTGTAGCCCCGGACTTCTTTCAGGGTGACGTTGCTCATCGGCTTGCTTTCCTCACCGAAGAAACCAACGGCGTTACTGGTGAGGTCGCGGCAGGTGAGATAGGAGATTCGGATGTCGTGGCAATCGCCGAGGACCCGCACGCCGGCGATGTTTGTGCCCGGCGACCACACGTCGCGGCGCCCGATGATCTCGCAGCCACTTAATGCCACGCGGGAAACGTTTTCCAGCAGGAAGGTCTGGCCATCTTCTTTCACCTCGGCCTCCCACACAATTCGAACGCCCTCCATGACGACGGTGCAATTGCCGGGTATGCGAACGCCTTTGGGGTCGGAGAAACGGTACTCGCCGGGGGCAATGTGAAACTCGTGTTCGCCAGGACCTGCCGCATCGAAGACTTCCTGGAGCAGGCGCTGGTGCGCGGCGGGTTCTTCGGACGGGAAAGGCCCAATCACGCGTTCGTCCGCATAGATGACCTTGGCCGGAAGCGGCAGCACACACAACAAAGCAGCCGCGATGAATCCGAACGTGCTCCGGCTTCTCACAAGCAAACTCCTCTCCCCCACTGTTATGCGTTGCGAGTGGGCTTTCCCTCGTGCAGACTCCAGCTGGTAAGCCCTCGTCCGTATGCTTCGACTGGGGCAGTGCCCCAACGCTTGACGTAGTCCGCGTCGATCCAGACGCCGAAGGTGGTGACGTGGCGGATGCCTCGCGACGCGTAGAGGTCCAGGTCGTCGCGAAATACGGCGTCGTTCCAAGGGATCTCCGCGATGCGGTCGCGCTTCCATGAGGAGAAGCGGGACACATCGAGCCAGTATTCGAGCGCCTGCGCGTTGTCCCTGCCGAAGTACTCGAGGTTGGCATCCAATGCGTCGAGCAGGCGGCCGTGGGTGACGGTGGCCGGGGTGCCGGTGGCGTCCCGTTGGCGAAAAGGCACATCGTAGCGGCGTTCTATGGGCGCAAACTCCAGGAAGATGCCGGGGTCGGGTTTTACTTCGGTGGGCGGATCGAGCGTGTTGACGTAGGCAAGATGCGCCAGCGTTGCCTTTGCGTGGATCTGACGTATTGCGCCGAGGATGTGGTTCTCGAAGAGCAGGGCTTGGTCGCAATCCGAGTAGGCGCGGCATTCGGGACAGCGGCACATGGGCATGGCATCGTCTATCCAGAAGAAGTAGCGGCCGGTGGTCGAGGGCAGCGCATTGGCGTATGCGACTGCGTTCTCCGCGACAACGTCGAGGGCACTCTTTGAGTGGACGCAGAGGTTGTACTCGCGTACGCGGTCGCCCTGGTCATTCATGCGGAACATGGAGGGGTCCTTGTCGAAGAGTTCGCGCGGTAAGAGGTCGCCCAGGGCGTGCAGTTCGTGCTCCACGGAGATGCCGTGGGTCTTGCAGCCATCAAGAAAACGCTGGCCCGCCTCGGTCTTGATGAACGCGGCGATTTCGCTGGGGGTAATGTGCGTGGCAAGCGTCGTGAGTCCCGCAGCCTTGGCGAGAGCGGGCCAGTCGAAGGTCTCCATGTCGCGGACGCCCAGAATCACACCCCGGGTAAGGAACCAGGGTGTGGCGGCCTGCGGCGCCGCGTGCGCGGCGAAAGGACACAGGGCAGCCATACTGGCTGCCTTGAGGAAACTGCGGCGAGTGCATGCGCTTTGGTTTGGATTGTTCATGCCGGGAGTGTAGCAGGAAGAGACAGACGCACGAAACGGGAAGGGGAGCCTTACATGATACGCTCTTCGTAGGGCGGGATTACTTCGGCGGAGCTACATCTTGGCGGCGAGCTTGGCCTCGCCCGGCTGGACGGATTCGACCTGGTCCTTGTGGATGCGGCGGTTCACGCCGTTGACTTCGATGTAGTAGAAGTCGCCTTCCTGGACGACGCGGTCCGCGATTTGCACGTGGCCACTCTTGAAGGTGACGTTCTGCTTTGCGTCCGGCGCGGGGGCTTTTTCACCAGGTTTCGCCGGAGCCTTGGCCAACTTCTTCGGGAGCGTGGGAATCACCGGAGGCGTGCCTCCAACGGTGGCGTACGCGTAACGGCTTCCACCTCCGTTGTACGCCCGCCACCTATCCAGGACGAGACGCACGTAGTTCTGGGTCTCGGTGAAAGGCGGGATGCCGCCGTACTGCTTGACGTTTTCAGGGCCCGCGTTGTACCCAGCCAGCGCAAAAGCCACATTGCCCCCGAAAATGCCCATGAGCTTGGACATGTACTGGGTGCCGCCGGCGATGTTTTGCGCGGGGTCGAAGATGTTCGTGACACCCATATCCGCGGCGGTGCCGGGCATGAGCTGCATAAGGCCGCTGGCGCCCGTGTTTGAGACCGCCGGGGCGGTTCCCCCGCTCTCCACGTTGATCATGGCGTGGATGAGGTTTTCGTCCAAGCCGTACTGCTTGGAGTACATGGTGACCAGTTCATTGATCTGGGAGTCGCTATAAATTGCCGGGGGGATGACGTAGCGGGTCGGCACCACGATACGGTCGAACTTGATTTCCTCGTAGGTATTGAGCTTCCGGTATTTATACATGCGGTTGGTCAGCATGGTTGCCCCGCCGTCCTTAGGTTCA
>JADLCA010000239.1 GCA_020847495.1 Candidatus Hydrogenedentota bacterium
ATACAGGTCGTCGTCCGAATCTGTGGGCGCGGAACTGTTCAATGGAACTGGGTCCGTCCACGTATGTCCGTTGTCGACCGAACGCGCGAGCAGAATGTCGTAGTCCTCGCCCAAGGTCTCCTCCAGCGTATCGGTGGATGCCCAGACGGCAACCCAATTTCCACTACCGTCAGTCGCAATAGCAGGAAGTATGTCTCGGCCGCCGTCGGCTGCCGCGTTGGTATTCAAAGGCTCCGCGACGTTGAAGGCCGGATCCCCGTGAGCCAGAAGGCCGGGCGTGATTACGATCACGACCAGGATGAAACCGAGCAGTATACGTTCCAGTACCGTGCGAGTCGTGTTCGCGAGTGTAGTGTGCGCCAGCTTAGGTTGCGGTCTAGCAGGAACAAATCGACGAATCTGCACATAACCCATACACGTCCTTTCGTAAGAGGTGGTTTCGCCACTTTTGCGCAGCGCGAAACTCAACGAGAGCGCACCCCTTATCTTCAAACATCTGCCTGTGCATTGGTCTCAGCATTTCCCAATCGGGGGGTCGGGAATACGTTGCAGTGCTCCACAGGAACTCATTCGAAATTCGAGTGCGGGTCGAACTGCTTTGGGGCACAACTCGAAGGTCTGCGACGTGGATCAGCGAACGAGCAGGAATCCGATTACCGTGGCTGACCGCTCCGCCGCTGGAGGCACACCGATGTCTCATTCGGACAATCAAGTCAGAAGAGAAAGATGAAAGAATTATCTTGTAAAGAGATATTTATGTTTTAGGATATCCTTGCACAGGTATTGTTACATAGAGATAGAACATTTTGCAAGGACTTTATTTGCGGCACCGGTACCGTGGACAAACTCCAAGACTACCAGAGCTTTCGAGTGACATGATAGGGACGGGGACAGTCAACCGTCTCGTGAGCGACCCGCATACCGGGGATGCTTTGGGCCAGCCGGCTATTGCGCCTTTTTCTTGCGCTTGCTTGTGTCCTTGCGCGGGCGGCCGATGGGAAGCGGACGCAACCTCCGGCCCAGTGCCCGCTCCAGTTTGCTGACGAGGGAATCGCTCGCGAGCGGACGGCCCGTCTGCGTGTTGCGCCGCAGCGCGGTGACAGCCTCCTCCTCATCGTGCCGCGTCAGCATTTCCTTCCAATCGACGCCCGGGACCAGGTCTTTCCACGCCCGGAGGTCCAGCAGCCCGGTCTCGTCTTGCGCACCGCAATGGGCCATCGCGCTCGACCACGGGTAGGTCCACGGGACCCTCGTAATCTTCGCGCGGACAGGGTTGCGTTCGATGTACCGCATCGCCATCACCGTGTAAGCATCGTCCATCGGACACGAGTGGAAGCGCCCCTGCCAGAGATGCCCGCTGCGCCCGTGGAGCCGGTTGATATATTGCGTGTAGATGAAATGGGTGCGCCCCACGGCCAAATTCAAGGAGTCCTCCCGCAGGGGGAGAGCCACAAGGTGAACATGGTTGGTCATGAGGCAGTATCCCAACAACCGCACCCGATGTTTGATGCACTGTACGCGCAGCAGCTCCAGATATGTAGTACGATCATCATCCACGAAGAAGACGTCCTGGCGGTTGTTTCCCCGCTGGGTGATGTGATGGGGCATTCCCGGTATGACCACGCGCGCTTGTCTTGGCATGCCCTTAGCCTATCTGAAAGGAAGGAGAAATGTCAAGAAACAGGTGACTGTCCCTCTTTTAGTCCTTTTAGACATCTTCAGACCTGAGCCGTCACAAATTACTCAGGTGAGACAAAATATACGTCACCCCTGACCCATACACGCTCCTTGCTCAGATTTCGGAGCTATCTGAGCCATTAGCATTGCTCATAGTATCCAGCCAAGATAGTCTATTGATGACCCGCTTCTGCGCCAGACCTTTCTGCTTTTCGCGTTCAAAAGTCCTACTGCCTGAAAGAGGTATCGCTTATGCCTGCATATACTGCACTCCAAGTTGTTCCCTGCAGGACTCCGGATTGCTGCTGACGGCAGTCTCTTGGCACGAGCATTGCTCCCTGTAGTCATCTGTCTGGGCGCAATCAATGGGCAGAGACCACTTGGGGATGGGCAGCAGGCAACCACGCGCCCTGCCGAATTCCGGCTGGAAATGCGAGACCTCGGTTCTTGGGGACCGATGGGGGAGTCAAGCGAATGTCGAGGGTCTTCCTGGCTGTCACGGGAATCGCGGTCATATTGACCGGGGCATTCCCCGCCCAAGGCGATCTCGTGACCTTCAGCGCCTCTGGTGTGGGCGTAGACTCTCACCCGTTGAGCGCAACCGTGACCTTCGAAACTGCGGGCGATTCGCTCATTGTCACTCTAGCTAACACGGCCTCCGCCAGCGCGGAGGTTCCGGCCGACATCCTGACGGGCGTCTTCTTCACCTGGGAAGGCGACCCTGCCTTGGATGAGCTGACGGCAACGCTTGCCAGCGGCGGCATAGTGTTGTTCCCGGCCAGCGGCGACGGAACGGATAGCGGCCAGGTAGGCGGAGAGTGGGCGTACGCGCATGGACTGACTGGCGCGCCGCGCGGGGCAAATCAGGGAATCAGCAGCACGGGATTGGGACTGTTTGGCGATGCGACTTTCGCGGGCGGAAATCTGCAGGGACCAGCCGCCATTAATGGATTGTCTTACGGGATTGTGCCGGCGACGGGAACGGCCGGGGGCAACGCGCCCTTGACCGGACCCAATGCCTTCATCATGAACTCGGTGGTTTTTCATTTCGATATCACGGGGCTCAATCTCTCGCTCGATGATATCTCGGACGTCAGTTTCCAGTACGGGACCAGCCTTACGGAACCCAGCATCACGACCATAGTTCCGGAACCCGC
>JADLCA010000240.1 GCA_020847495.1 Candidatus Hydrogenedentota bacterium
TGGAAGATGTGCTCATTCAGGGTAACATTGTGTACGACAGCGGGCGCGACCAGATTCTGGTCGACGGTGTGCCTCAGACGGCGCCGCCACGGTACGAATACGCCGTATTCATTACTCCCGAACCTGCGCCTACGGGCTTGAGGTTTTCGGATAACCTGTTTCATCCGGGCAGGGCAGGTATCTCAAACCTCCCCCTCGATAAGTAGTTGCGTGACAATGCGAGTGGTTTTCTTGACATGATCCATCGCGCTTGGCTAGAATCCCATTCTCCGGCGGCATAGCCAAGTTGGTAAGGCAGAGGCCTGCAAAGCCTTCATCCCCCGGTTCGAATCCGGGTGCCGCCTCCATTTTGTTTCACAACCACCGCGTGGGGCGGGTGGTAGAATAGAACCAGCCCCCCGGTCACGCGCTGGCAGCAAGCGGGCCGTTCGCGACAGGGGCGAGTGGTGGAATGGCATACACGGCGGACTTAAAATCCGCTGCCCTTGCGGGCTTGAGGGTTCGAGTCCCTCCTCGCCCACCAAAATGCAACTTTGGAAGTCCCAATCAGTTGAGGCAAGGCAAGAGTGGCGAAGATCCTGATTGTCGACGATGACGAAGCTGCGGCGCGCGTGGTTAGCGCGCACTTGGCGAAGAACGGCCACAACTGCACCGTCCAGAATTCAGGACAGCGAGTTGTGGAAACCGTTCAGGCGACCAAGCACGACCTCCTTGTTCTCGACGTCATGCTACCCCATACCTCCGGTTTCGAGATTTGCCGGCAGGTTCGGCGCAACCCTGAACTCTACGCGCTCCCCATCCTCTTTCTGTCCGCCATGAGCAACGAGGAGGAGGTGTTTCACGGGCTCGCCCAAGGCGCCGACGATTACGTTGTGAAACCCTTCGACGTGCTGAACCTTTCCCAGCGTATCGAAGCGTTGCTGCGCATGGGTGCGGGCGGCGCGGGCGTGGACGAATTGACGTCGCTGCCCGCCGCGGACGCCACCAAGCGCGAAATCCAGCGGCAACTGAGTCTGCGCACCAGTTTTGCTCTCGCGCACTGCGAACTCCTGCACGTCCGCGAATTCGGGCGCAAGTACGGCGCCGAAGCGCGGACCAAGGCGATCCGGCATTTGGGCCGCGCCCTTGCCCGCTGCGCCGAGGAACTCAAGGACGAACAGATCTACATCGGTCATATGGGCGGCGGCCATTTCATGCTGCTCATGCCGTCCGAACGGATGCAGACGTTTTGCCGCTGGGTCCGCAAAGTGTGGGCGGCCCACGTGGAGAAGCTGTACATGGCCGCCGCGGGCAGTCCCAAGCCAAAGGACCCCTCGACGGAGAAGCAGTTGGACGTGATGTTCTGCATCACCCATCATGAAGCCAAAGATACGGAAACGCCTCAACAGATCTTCGAAGTACTCTCGCAAATCCGCAATATGGCGTTGGGTTCTCAGGAAGGCGGGGTGTACGTCGACCGCCGCCGTACCGGCATGTAGAGTGACGGGGCGAGGAATTTGACTTCCACGGGATGCGTTGCGTAAGCTATGTGGGTGTGCCGAGGTAGCTCAGTTGGTAGAGCAGCGGACTGAAAATCCGCGTGTCGCCAGTTCGATTCTGGCCCTTGGCACCATCTTTTCTTGCTGGATTAGCTCAGTTGGTAGAGCGCATCACTCGTAATGATGAGGTCCGGGGTTCGACTCCCCGATCCAGCTCCATTGTTGACCATGTTCTCGCGGAATGAGATCCGACAGGGGGGGTGCTCGCTGATCGTCCGCCCGCGGGGTTGAACTCCGGTGGTGCTCGCGGTTAAGTAACCGCGCGCCGTCCGGCACGGGACGAAATTCTTCTGACTCTATGGAAATGAAGCAGTCCTATAGTACCTCCGAAGTCGCTAAGTACTGTCATGTAACGGCTGACACCATCCGCAAATGGGCGGAAGCGGGCCGTATCCACGTTTTCAAGACGCCCGGCGGCCACCGCCGCATCCGCCGCGAAGACCTCATCCAGTTCCTGCGCGAAAACAACATCCCCATCCACGGCGACCTCAGCTCCGCGGGCCTTCGCATTCTTGTCGTCGACGGCGAACACTCGGTCGTCACTGTCGTGCGCCGCTTCCTGGAGCGCTCCCGCGGTCATTTCCAAATCGAGAGCGCTCTCGATGGATTCGACGCGGGCCGCCATGTGGCCTCGTTTCTGCCGGACGTCGTCTTCCTCGACCTGCGCCTCCCCGGCGTGGACGGGCTCGATGTCTGCCGCCGGATCAAGGAACTCACCGACCTGCCCGGCGTCCGCATCATCGCCATGTCCGCCCCGGAAGACCGTGACTTGGCCAACCGGGCCCTGGAATATGGCGCCGCAGTCGCGCTCAGCAAGCCGTTTACCCCCGATGATCTCCGCCGGGTTCTGGCACGGGTGGGAGTCGAAGTTACCTGAGGCCCCTGGGAACCAGCCGGGACTCAACGCTTCCCTCAACCACAATATCTGCCGTCGCCATCAGTTCCTGTGCACCGAATATGAGGGTATTTTGAGGAATCGAAGATTTCGCTTCCTTGACAAGCCCATACCGCTATGCTAGACTCGCGCTAGCCTCGGCTCCATCTGGGGTTATGAATTGGGATAACGAGAAAGGAGGTCTTCCGCTATGTTCTTCTTTGGTATTCTCTTCTGGATCTGGTTCTTCCTGTGGGCGTTTGTGGGTGGTGGCCCGAGCCTTCCCGAACTGCTCTAAGCAGTTGCGACACGAATCTTAACGATTTTCGGCGGGTGTGTCAGGCATGCCCGCCTTGTTTTTTTTCGCCCTTCGCGTGGCGAAGTAGTTCGAGGGGATGGAATACCGGCAAGCCGGTGCCTTCCCGCAACTGCAGGGCACATACACTGCTTTCGCTGACCATCGCCTCAACACCAGATTCCCTGATCTTCTTGCACAGTCCCTCACCCGCCGCTTTCGACAGGCCCTGTCCCAGTGGCCCCGCCTTGAGTCCGAAGGTTCCCCCCATGCCGCAGCAGGTTCCCGTCTCGATAAGCTCCACGTGCGCGCCCCGCCGCTGCAGCCATTCCATGGCCTCGCGTCCCGACCCCATGGGACGCTGGTGACACGAAACGTGAAACCCATAGCGCCGCCCTGACAGGTTATCCGCTTGGCCCTCCGGCTCGTGGTCGAGCAAATAGCGGAAGATCTCAAAACTCCGCTCCGCAACCGACCTGGACTTTCGCGACCCGCCGAGCAGGGCGGGGTAGGCATGGCAAAGGCAATACGCGGCCGTGGGTTCTATGGCGACGATATCGCAGCCTTCCTCTGCTAACGGAGCCAGGCGCGCAACGTTAAACGCGGCCGCCTCGCGCGCACGATCCAGATCGCCGTAACCGATGTAGGGGTATCCGCTGGCGCGCTGCTCCGGCAAGAGCACCTCGCACCCCGCCGCCTCCAAACACGCAACTGCAGCCATTCCGATATCGGGGCGGTTGAAGTTGGCGTATACGTCGATGAACAGCGCGACCTTGCGCACTGGGTCTGCCACGGTTGACGTGTGCCCCGGGAATAACTGCGTGAACGTCTTTCGACTGAATGCCGGCAAGACCCGATTCGCATCGATACCCAAAGCCCTGGACATGATGCGACGTGCCGTGGGGTTCTTCAGTACCCGGTTTGCAACTGGTGCCAACGTGCTGCCCACCTGCGCGAAACGTTCGGCGTCCATCATCGTGCGGTCCGCGCGACGATAACCATCCTCCTTGGCAACGCGGTGCTTCACCTCCGCAATCAACATGGGCAAGTCGATCTCCGCTGGGCAGATTTCCCTGCAAAGCCCGCAAGAGATACAAAGCGGCGTAAACTCGGCGGCCTTGTCCAGCCCGTGTACCGCCGCCGTCCAAGGTATTCCGATGGGGCCGGGATAAATGTGGCCGAACGTGTGCCCGCCCACGACGCCGTAGGTCGTGCAGATGTTCATGCACGCACCGCAGCGGATGCAGTTCAACGCCTCTTTCAGGCCGGGGTCCTGGCGCATGGCCTTGCGCCCGTTATCGAGCAGAATAATGTGCGTTTCCCTTGCGGCGTCACCTTCTCCCAAAGGCGCGCGGCCTGCCATCCAGGTCACGTAGGTGGTCGGCAATTGCCCCGACGAGCTGACCGGATGCGCAAGTACCAGCGTGAGGGCCTCGTCGATGGTGTCTACAATCTTCTCGATTCCCATGACACACACGTGGCAGTTGCCGATCGTGGATACCAGGCGCCCGTTCCCCTCGTTCGTCTCGATCACGATCGAGCCATTCTCGGCGACACCGATGTTGGCCCCGGTCATGCCGATGTCGGCATCCAGGAAGATGGGGCGCAGATAGGCCCGGACGACCTTCATGATAGAGGGAATGTCCGGCGAGACTTCTTTGTCCAGCGATTTCGCGAATATTTCGGCCACCTCCGCGGTCAATTTGTGCACCGCCGGAAAGACGAGATGGTACGGGCGCTCGTGAACGAGTTGAATGATGAGTTCGCCGAGATCGGTTTCGATGACGCGCAAACCGGCCTCGATGAGCGGGTCGTTGATCTCGATCTCTTCGGTCGTGAGGGACTTCGATTTCGCGATGGTCGCCGCCCCGCGCTTGCGCGCAAGGTCAAGCACGTACTCAATGGCGGCCGCGCCGTTCTCCGCGGAGTGCACGTGCGCCCCGCGTGCCCGCGCGCTCGCCGTGAACTTGGCCACCAGCTCGTCCTGCCGGTCGATGCACCGGTCCTTGATGGCCTTGACTTCGGCCCTGAACGCCTCGCCTCCCGGTAGCGCGGCGATGGCGCGCCCACGGCTGTCGCGGCCGCGTTGCATGCAACGCTGCAAGGCCGTGCCGCGCTCCGGCGTTTCGAGGGCCTTGCTTACCGCGGCGCACAGGCGTTCGTAGCGTTCCGTCATTGAGAATCCCTCCCCTCGGCGTCGTCCAGGACAATGACGTAGGCCGCCTCGGGACCGTGCACACCCATAGTCAGGATCAACTCGATGTCGCCGGTGCGGCTCGGGCCCGAGATGAAGCTGACCGTGCAAGCGCCGGAGTGCTCACTGAAAATGGCGCGGAGGCGGGGGGCTGCATCCTCAAAACGCTCGACGATCTCCGAAGCCTTCACTACACCGATGTGCGTCCTCGGCAGCCCGGAGACCAGCCGGACAGCATCATTCGTGGCCACTTCCGCCAGCGTGCCGCTTTGCGCGATGCCGAAAACCGCTCCGGTGATGCCTGCCTGACATTCATCAATGCCGTGGGGGAGTTTGACGCCCGTGAAAGGCTCGCGTAACACTTCCACGCCGGCACCTGCCAAGGCGCGTTCAAACGCCTCCGCCAGAGGCTCGTCGAGGCCGGCAACGGCGACTCGCGTGCCTCCGCGTTCCCGCACGATCTCCACGGCTGCGAGCGCCGCGGACTCCGTACTGACCGCAACGCGCACTTGGCCACCCAGGGACTCGTAACGCTTCGTGAAGGACGCGATGACCGTGTCGTTCATAGCCGCAACCCCTTTCGCCGCATTATAGCCCCGTTACGGCCCGCACCCGCAATCGCCTTGTGCCAGTACCCATGCCTGAAATCCAGGCTTCGGCTTCTCCGGCGCAACCGCGTTCGGTCAAGCAAAGGCCGCGTGCCGCTATTAGCGCGTCACTCCCGGGAACTCCACAATTGACCAATGGGCGGGGTGATCGGTCTGCGATTCCGGCGCCTCCATGTAGTGGCTTTCAATGACCCGGAATCCTCCCGAAACGAAGATGTGGTCAATCTGTCCGGCCAGATTGGGCTGTGCGCCGTGCGCGTCCACTTTCTCTTCTCCGAGCGCGGCGGCGGTGTTTGCATACCGTGAGGCCAGCTTCGCGTAGAAAGGTTCGTCGGCTCGGAAGTTGTAATCCCCAACCGCTATGACGTGCTCGTACTTGCTCGCCTCGGCGATCAGTGCGTCGACATGGGCATGCATCACAGCATCGGCGCCGGACGGATGATTTGAAAAGAACGCGAGTGTGAAACCACCGATTTCAATCTCCGCCCCAGCCGTGCCCACCTCGTCCGAATCGCTGTAGGTATAAAAAGACCAGGGATTCCTCAAAGGGTATCTCGAGAGTATCGCGGCACCAAATGTGCCTGACACGGTGTTGGGGCCATAATACGAGTAGTACCCAAGACCATCGGCAAAATAGCGCACGCAGTCCACATTGCCGCCCGAAGGCCTGGCCGTGTCGCACTCCTGCAGGCCGATGATGTCCGCATCGATCTCGCGCAAAAGAGCGAGTTGTTTCCGGTAATTGCGGTCCGCATTCTCCTGAGACCCCTGTTGCATGTTGTAGGTGAGAATCGTCAGACGCTCCGGCGCCTCGGGCTGCGATGCTTGATGCAGGGAACGCGCGAGAACGCCGCCGATACTCAGAATCGCCAGTACGGCCGCAATAACCCACACCGGCTTGGATGGCGGCCCTGTTTCCAGCATGGCGCCCCACGGCATAAGAAGCGGAAGCATCGCCGCAACACTTGCAAGCAGGAACGGCAGATAGAAGCGATCGCGCAGCAGCGGACCGCCGGGAACGTACCCCCACACATTCGTGAAAATGAGGAGGAGGGTCGTCAAGAAAAGAAACGCCATTCCCAGCGTCACGGGCAGAACTGCATCGCGCGGCCGGGAACAACTTCCCGATTCCACCGCTCTCCGCGCAAGCAGCAGCACGATGGGCGATGCGAGAAGCATGACGCACAGCAAGAGATGAGCATGGCTCCCTGAACCGCGCACGATGACAGGTCCCGTGCCAGGAGTGAAAGGCAGAGAGGGAGCGGCAAGGCATAGCCCGCCTGCAAGAGAGGCTGCAAAGACGCCGCCCCACGCGGCCAGAAAGGCCTTGGGAGGATCGCATCGGCGGAACGCCATCCAGTAGGTTGCCGCTGAGAGACCGAGTGTGGCGAGTATCACAATTACGGTATAGCCCGCCGCACGGCCTCCATTCCACGCGTTGGCCACCGCGGGACTCGACAGGCATAGCGAGACAATCGCCAGGTTCGCGAAGAGTCCCACGGCCGCAACCGCGCGCTGTCCGAGCGTTGGGATTCTTCCGGGGAGTGGCCCATCGTACGTGGGCATCGTCCTGCGAAAGAGATAAACTGCAAGGAGAAGCAATCCCCATCCGATGGCGCTTGCGGGGCCTTCCATTGAAACGTCGATTGATGAGCCCCAACTGCGGAACGCGATAGAGCCTAGCGTGGCGAGACCCAGAGCGATGCCAACGTCGCCACGGATTGCACGGTATCGGTCCGAAAGCAGGTAGCAAAGAACAACCAGGAACGCCGCGACTCCCAATCCTGCAACCACAATGAGGGGACGTGCCCCGAGCAAGGGACAGAGCGCGCGCGATCCGAGGAGCACCGCCGTTGCGAGCCGCAAGACCAGGCGCTCTTGCCTTTCCTTCACGAGGAGGAGAAGCAACGGAAGCAGCAAAAGCAGAATCCCGGACAGTTCCATCCCCATGCGGAGCTTGATGAGGCTCAGCCGGTAGATGCTTTCAACCCACACGCCATACATCTGGAGGAAGAAGAGGAACAGCAAGGCAAAGAGAATAGTGGGGAGCAGCCGTGAATCGGAGCCAGCTTGCGGAGATTCATTCACGGTAGGCACTCCTATAGGTTCCCCCTCAGCGTTTTGGAGTGACGATTATGGGCCAGTTCATTCACGGCCTTCAATGAGCGTCTGGCGATGCCGCGCCGCACGCCGAATGTGCTAACATCCCGTGCGTCGCGATCGCGCGATACTACGCCGGATGGAGGTTTATCAAACATGCACTCACCAACGCGTGCGAGGAACTCGTCATACTACCCACAGGAGGCTAGGCGCGCACCCTCGCGACGGACTTGGCTTCGCCCCCGGCTCCTTATCATCATGGCGGGAGTGCTATCCTGCGTTCCCCTCTTCGCACAGGAAGTCTTCAGCGGACCGCCCTATGCCGGTGGCGACCTCTATTCGGACACCTGGGTAGCCACCGACGCTCTCGGGCGCATGCAGCCCGATTCCACGCTGGCCGGAGCGCCGAGGCCGGACAAATGGGTAGGCATCTTCTATTGGACCTGGCACGTTGTGCGAGGAACCGGCGGGCCCAATGACAATACGAAGCTCATCGCGGCTGCAAAGGATGGCAAGGTGGACTGGCCCGAGAACGGCGCTCCGCATCATTGGGGCGAACCGGAACTCGGCTACTACATGATGACCGACCCCTTCGTCATTCGAAAACACGCAAGCATGCTGGTTGACGCGGGCGTCGATGTGGTCCTCTTCGATACGACCAATCCCCCCTTCACGTGGAAGGATGAATACGAGGCCCTTTGCCGCGAATACACGCGCATGCGCGAAGCGGGAAACAGAACCCCGTACATCGGGTTCATCTGCCCGTTCTGGGACCCCGTCGAAGTACTGAACATCGTCTGGAACGATCTCTACAAGCCGGGACTCTGGAGTGATCTGTGGTTTCGTTGGGAAGGGAAACCGTTCATTCTCGCGGACAAAGCCAAGGTCACGGATCCGGAGATCCTCGACTTCTTCACGTTCAGGCGGCCCATGCCCGACTACTGGATGGGGCCGAGCGGCCCGGATCAATGGAGTTGGCTCGAAGTGCACCCCCAGCACGTCTTTCTTAACAGCCGAGGCGAGGCCGAGCAGATGAGCGTGGGCGTGGCTCAGAATGCCTTGCCCAACACGCCCGGGCCGGCGCCTATGGCACACAAACGCGGCGCCATGGGCCGCAGTTGGCACAATGGCGCGAAGGATTCTCGAGAAGATGCCGTGAATCTCGGCCTCAACTTCGACGAGCAGTGGAACCGCGCCATAGAGGTCAACCCCAAGTTTATTTTCGTCACGGGCTGGAACGAATGGGTGGCCGGCCGATACACGGAATGGAGCACGTACGTGGATGAGGACTGCTATTACCCCGGCGGGCTCTTTGTCGATCAATACACTCGGGAGTACAGCCGCGACTGCGAGCCGATGGCCGGCGGGCATACGGACAATTACTACTACCAGCTCGCGAGTTGGGTGCGGCGATTCAAGGGCGTTCGCCCGATTCCCACTGCCGATGGACCTCACACAATGACCGTGGATGGCGACTTCGCCGAGTGGGCCACTATTGCTCCGGAGTATCGCGACACGATCGGAGATATCGCACACCGAGAGCACCGCGGCTACGGCGAGTTGGTGTACCGCAACGACACGGGCCGGAACGATTTGGTTCTGTCCAAAGCCGCGTTTGACGGCAGCAACGTCTACTTCTTCGTCCAAACCTCAGAGCCCATCTCGGCGCATACCGATGCGATGTGGATGCTGCTCCTGCTCGACATGGACCAGAATGCCTCGACCGGATGGCTCGGCTACGACTTCGTCATCAATTACGGCGTGAACAGCGATACAGAAACCTCAGTCAAACGCTGGGATGGCGGCGCATGGGCGGACGCGGGTTCGGCCACGTACCGAGTCAACGGCAACGGACTGGAGCTCGCCGTTCCACGCGAAGTCGTGGGCGAAGCCAATGGCCTTCCGGCCTTCGACTTCCACTGGGCAGACAATATCCAGTCCTTTGACGGCGTTGCAGAACTCGGCGTAAATGGCGACAGCGCGCCCAACCGCCGCTGGAACTACCGGTTCAAGGTGGCGCCGTGAGCTGGCGGTCCCAACATCCCCCTCGGCACTCCGTGCCTGCCCCCTTCGAAGGGGGACCGTGTACGCTCGCCCTTCGGGCCGCGCGTGCTTCGCACCAGAGGTCTACTTGTTGCTCTCAAGACTTACTGATCACATACAAACATAGTGTTGCGTGCATCCCCTTTGAAGGGGGATCAAGGGGGATGTTCTGAAGTCAAGCGCCAAGCGTTTCTCCAACTGCGTTGGCGTGCGCCTACAACGAGTCCGCGCCGTTTGTCAGCCACGCCAGAGAGAACCGCACGAAGCGTATCCACTCACGCCGGTGCTTCTCTCCGCCTTCGAACAGGATGCCGATATCGCCGTCGGGCAGCCGCACGATGGAAGAGTACGACGCCGGCCCCGCATGAATGAGCCGTTTGACCGGCCACGTCTTCCCCTCATCGTAGCTCATGCGGAGTGTCATCTTCGTGCGCTCCACCACATTGAACTTCTCCCCGGCATTATCCGGATTCGCAAAGAGGAGCCGGTCTCGTTCTCCATTCGCCGCCAGACTGTATCGAACGATACTTGCCTGACAGGGGCACTCGTTCAGCGCGCGATCCCAATACGAGTTGCTCCAGGTTTGACCTCCATCCTGACTGAGCGCCACGCCCCGGCAGCTCATGCCCATATTGTCGCGCATGTTCAGCATGAGCGTTCCATCACTCAATTCCACAGCTTGGCACTCATCCGAAAACTGTGACACCGGCGCACCCATGGTCCACGTCTTCCCATGGTCATCGCTGTACAGTACGCGGGAGTGCCAATCCTCTTCGAACTGCTCGTTTGTCTCACCCGTATAGCCCGGCACGATCAAGCGCCCGCTCTTCAATTGAATCCCCACACCAGGCCCGGGATTGAACGTCTCATCATAGTTCTCAATGCGGTCCTTGATCTCTACCGGCTCCGACCACGTCGCTCCGTGGTCCGTACTCACGAGCTGAAAGTGCCGGTGATGGTTCGGGCTGATGATGTTGGCCTTGTCGCATATCAGGATGATGGCGCTGTTTGTCCAGTCGACGACGGGGCAGGGGTTCATCAACGCTTCCTTGCCTTCGCCTCGCACCAGAACCTGCATCGGCAGCCAGGTCCTGCCTCCGTCTATACTGCGCCGCAGCACCATGTCGGTCGGACTCGCGTCCTCCTGCGACTCCTTTCGGGCTTCGCAGAACACAAGCAAGGACTTGTCGGGCGCGACCAGCATTCCGGGGATCCTGTAGGTGTTCACCCCGTCGGCCCCTGCGACAAACACATTCGAAAGTTCGGGCGTGCCGGGTGCCTGTTCAATGGGGGGAGCTGACACCACGCGAAAGCCAATGTCACTTCGTACCATATCCGGCAGTTCGTGGGTGCGCCGGGAAGAACGGCAATCGCCGCCAGTCCCCAGCCAACTGCCGCCGCGAAACACCCGATGATCCGCAAAGGTGGGTCCAACCGGATCGATCTGCAACCCATCGAAGTAGAACCAATGCCAATCCTGACACCACTCCGCCACGTTGCCGCTCATATCGTGCAATCCCCAGGGATTGGGCTGCAAGAGGCCCACGCGCTGCGCCGACCATTGCCGCGCGGGCATCGCATTGCCGCGCCACCAGGCGCGCGCCTCGATTGCCTCGTAGTTGAGGTCGTCGCCCCAATAGAATCGGGTTGTGGTGCCGGCCCGGCATGCGAACTCCCATTCCGCCTCGGTCGGCAGGCGAAATGGCTTGCCGATCGTCTCCGCAAGTCTCTGGAGAAATGCCTGCGTGTCATTCCAGCTCACATAGACCGCGGGACTCGCGGGGTCTTCGCCTACGTAACGTTGACCCTTCCAAGGTGCTGTATTCATCAAGGCCTGCCACTGTGCCTTCGTGACCTCGTATTTCCCGATCCAAAACCCCCTGGAAATCTGTACGGGATGTTGCGGCGTTTCCTTGTTGGGATAGGCGTCCTTTTCGTTCGCGCTTTCGCCCATCGGAAACGTGCCCGGCGCGATGAATACCAGTTCCATCGGCACACCGCCAGGCAAGGTGATTGACCAGGTCTCTCCGGGGCCTACAGGCTCTTCAGCCGCATTCGCGGCGAGAGCCGCCATCCCGATAAGTGCACACAACGTTGTGGCCGCAACGGGCCAGACACATAGCTTCATCTATACTCTCCCTATCCAAAGCGATTGACGCGAAACATGCTCACACGCAAGCACGCCGCGCACAGGCTATTCAAGTTCGATCGGAGCACGCGTTGTGATGATGGCGTTGATGCAGAATTGCGGAAGCGCGTGTCATGCGATAGCCGGACTAACCCGCCGCACTCGTTTCCCAGTTCACACGCCCGAGAACCTCGCGGAATTCGGCGAATTCCTGCCTGAATGTGACGAGCACCCGCCGGGCGCGGTCGAAGTCCCCCTTCTTGGCCGCGAATTCAATCTCTCTCGCGAAGTGACTCACCCTCGCGCCCCCCAAACTTGCCGACGCACTCTTGAGTGAGTGGGCCAGGCGATGCGCCTCTTCCACGTTCTCCTGAAAGATCGCCTCGGCAAGTGCGTCCACATGCCCGGGCATGTCGTCGAGAAAAACCTGCGTGATCCGGGCCAGGATCCTGGCATGCCCGCCCGCGAGATTCACCGCCGATTCCCGATCGAACACCGGCAGGCCATTGGTATCAGATTCAGGTGATGGCTCCGGGGCCGGTAGCGAAATGTCAAGCGTCTGTGTTTCCTCTTTCCGCTGACCGCCAGATCTTGCCTGAAACCAACGCATCACGGCGGAAATCACGACATCCGGACTCACCGGTTTCGAAATGTAGTCATCCATTCCGGCGGCCAGGCATCGCTCACGGTCCCCTTTGAGCGCATGTGCGGTCATGGCAATGATGGGTACATGTTCGCCGTGGTCTTCGTGCGCACGGATCTCCCGGGTCGCCGCATACCCATCGAGGACCGGCATCTGGCAATCCATGAACACGATGTCATAGGCGCCGTCGCGGAACTTCTCGATGGCCTCCCGCCCGTCGCGGGCAATATCGACGGTGCAGCCAAAGCTCTTGAGGATCTCCAGGGCGACCTCCTGGTTTACGGTATTGTCTTCCGCAACGAGCACGTTGGCATGAATGTACCGGTTACTTGGCGGCGATACCACAGCCTCATGCGCGCGCGACTCGGAGACCGTATGCCGCGTGACCAGCCCCACCGTCTCGCCGCGCAAATGCGCGTTCCACACCCGGCCGAGTGCGTCCAGGAATTCGCTGTCACGCAGAGGTCCGCTGAGATACGCCGCGAACCCCGCGTCCGCCATTCGGATGGCATCTCCCCGCTGGCCGGCCTGCGTCAGCAGCACGAGAACGGTGTCCCGAATCTCCGGGTCGTTCTTGATGTGCTGTCCGAGCAAACTGCCCTTCGCCGTCAAGGCATGTTGCGTGATCAACGCGATGCGGAACGGATCTCCTGCTTGCTTCGCATGCCTCAGGGCCTCCAACGCCTCCTCATCGGACGATACAGCCGATCCTCGCATGCCCCATGCCGCCGCCTTTTCCACCAGCACGCCGCGGCTGAGCGAACCCGGGTCCACCACCAGCAGATTGACATTCGACATATCCACCCGCCCGGGTGGTGCGGGCGCTTCCGAGCGGTCGATGCCGAGTGTCAGTGTCACACGAAACCGCGATCCCGTGCCCACCGTGCTTTTCACACCGATGCGCCCGCCCATGAGCCGCACGATCTGCTGGGTGATCGCCAACCCCAGGCCCGTTCCGCCATACTGGCGGGCCGTCGCAAGATCTCCCTGGTCGAATTTCCGGAAGATGAGGGGCAGCTTGTCCTGGGGAATCCCGATGCCCGTGTCTTCCACCGCGATGCGCATGATGACCTGATCTTCGTTCAATCCCAGGCATTCGGTGTTGACCAGGATGTGGCCTTCGTCTGTGAATTTCAGCGCATTCCCCAGGAGATTCATGAGGACCTGGCGAATCCGTCCCACGTCGCCCACGACCCGCCGCGGCGCATTGGGAGCATAGCGCACAATGATCGCGAGGCCTTTCTGCTCGGCCTTGGGCGAGAGGAGTTCCACGACGTCGTCGATGGCAACCTCGAGATCGAAAGGGATAGGATCCAGCGTCATCTGGCCGGCTTCGATCTTCGAGTAGTCGAGGATGTCGCCGATGATGGTGAGAAGAGATTGCCCTGAGCTGCGGATGGTTTCCGCATACTGGCGTTGGTGGGGCTGCAGCGGCGTGCTCAACAACAACTCCACCATCGCGATCACGCCGTTCATGGGCGTGCGAATCTCGTGGCTCATGTTCGCCAGGAACTCGCTCTTTGCCCTGCTGGCCGTTTCGGCCGCCGCCTTGGCCTTCTGCAGTTCTCGCTCGATCCGCTCCCGCTCCTGGATCTCCTGTTCCAGCTCGAATGTGCGCGCCGCTATCCGCTCCTCGATCTTCGTGAAGGCCTTGCGAAGTTCCTCGTCCCGTTCACGAAGGTGCCCCAGCACATCGTCCAGCCGATCGTAGAATACCGCCTCTTCTCCGCCGGTCCTTTCGGCCACCTCCCGCGCGAAACTTTGCATTTCCCGGATAATGCGCTCGAAGTGAGAATTGCGCTGGTTGTAGCACGCGATGCAGACGCGGCGGCGGTGGGGGAGTTCGTGAACGTGATCGCGGCACACCATCTTGCCGCACGTCTTGCAGCGTACCCCGCACTCCTCGCAGACCAGTACGCGGCACTCAACACAGTACCCCGTTGCGCTTCGTACGCCACAGAATGCGCACTCCATGGATCCTCGGCACTCCTATTCAAGCTGGCGCTCGAACCCCCCGTCGATGCATACCATTAGCCATTATGAGTGCCCGTTTCGCTCAAGTCAATATTCGCAGGCTTGCATTTGTCTCCGTATGGGATACAGCGTGCCGCTCATCCACTTCGCCGCAGTGCCGCACGATGTAACCGGTCAGCGCCCGCCGCAGCCACGCGTAGCGGCCTTGCGCGAGGGCAAGGTGCATGCCCTGTTCGAGCGCGTCCATGCCGGGGATCTGGTGCCCCGCCGCACGGACTCTCTCGAACGCGCCGAACGTGTTATCGGCTTCGCCCAGTATGGCTTTGATCATGTCCGCGGGGGCCGTCGCCGCAAAGCCGGCAACGCTCACGTCAGGGGAAAACGAGAAGGCACGCAATTCGTAGGGCCCCAATGTGCCTTGCCATGCATCGCCGCCCTCAATGACTTCCCCCTCAGCCAAGTCGCGAAGGCCGGTCGCCTTTGTGCTGAAGGATATCCGCACCTCAATCGGGTAGTATTCGCGATTCACCGCGTACACGTAGCGGATGCCACCATGCACCAGCGTGCGCACGGCAACCGGATCGGTGGTCGCGCCTACCGTCTCGAATTTCTCACGTGGCAATGCCCGGTATGCACGTGCGAAGCGCTGGAGCGCCTCGCTATGGGCCTTGTCGAGGAAGAGGCCCCCGCGTGTGATGCGGCACGAGTCTGTCTCCGCGAGGGCATGCGCGTACGGTTCCATGAAGTGCGTGCCACCTTGGAATGCGTGCGTGATGCGCCATTGGGAGTCCCACCAGAAGCCCTGCTCGGGATACTCGGAGTTGATGCGGAACATGCCTTCCGCCGGTTGGCCGTCCATCATCGCCATTTCTTTCGCAACCGCGTCATCCGGAGCCGGCAGCGACCACACGTGCTTGCCCCACGCCTCCACCCAGCAGTTGAAGATGAATGAACCAGGCCGACAGAGGCCGTGAAGCGCATCCAGTGACTCCTGATCCAGAAAGTCGAAGTCGCGATACATGCATGCCTGTTCGGCTGTCAGGCTCAGCCCTCCCGTGGAGTTGGGCGGATGCCCGCCCCGGTCCCTTGGGTTCCCGCGCTCCACATCGATTTCCAGGCCCGGCGCGTCCCTGTACAACGCCATATCGATCCCCGCCTCGCGGTATAGTTCGTACATGGAAGGACGTGCATGGACTTGATGCGATGCCGCCACGGGGCCGAACAAACCCAGTATCACCGTTTCGCTCCACAACGTGATGGTGACGCGCAGGTCGGCTCTAGCCTCGCTGAGCGCAGCATGTATTTTGCCAAACAACTCACGAATCTTGTGGCAGCGCCACGCAATCCACGCGGGCCTGCTCAGATTCGTCAAGAAACCGTAACGTTGCGAGAATCGATCTGGCGCTTTCGGATCGACCGGAACCTTGATACCGGTTTCCTCTTCAAACAGGCGGACACTGTAATCGTCGTAACCCAAGCGAATGGATCCGAACCACGGCATGCATGACGCGTACATGTTGAAGGAAATGCCCTTGAACGCTGGGAATTGGCCGTAGCGCTGGCCAATCTCGCGGACGAATCCGAGTATGGCCTCCTGCACCACAGGGTGCAGCGGATTGAACATCGGGCCCATCGGATACGCGGGATTCGAGCGCTCGCCGTACGCCAGCGACGGCAAGGCTCCGCCGTACGGCTCGATGAACGGCTTGTCCTTCAGTATCCCGGCGAGGACGCCGAAATTGATCACGTTGTAGATTGGCGTCCAGTCGCGCGTGCTCTCCTGCACGCAGTCATTCCACAGCATGTTGTTGAAAGTATCGGCGCCGCCCTTGATGGATTCGAGATCGATGTTCATCTTCTCCATGAGGCTGCTGAGCCGCATCAGCGTCAGAGAACCCTGGAAGGTAAGACCCTCTTTCCCGAAACGCTCCAGCAGCGTGCCGTACCAATCCGCGGGATGCGAGGTCCAGCGCGAATAGAGATTCCGATTCGGCGCCGCGACGCCGTCCATTCCCCCGGAAGCTTCTCGCTCCGACGGAAACAGGGGCCCGTGGTACCACGCCAGCGGATACACGAGTAGACCTTGGCCCGTATAGCGAGCGTACTGAACCACACGCTCGATCCACTCCGCGTGGTTCGTGCTGCCTTCAGCCATTCCGGTGCCGCAGGGATCTTCGTATTGGATGCCCAACTCCCGGCGTGTCCCATCGTTCGCATCCCCCGGGATATCTTCCGCGGGAAGGCCGTCGAGTTCCCATATCTCGATGCGCGCCGCCGCCGCAGGTTCCCCCTCGCCCCACGTGAGAAAGAGAATGCTGCAATCCTGCCA
>JADLCA010000241.1 GCA_020847495.1 Candidatus Hydrogenedentota bacterium
AGAATCCACCGGAAGAACTCCCGAAGCTCATCGCCAAGATCGACGAAGGCTATGAGTTCGTGAGTGGATGGAGGCAGGACCGCAAGGACACCTTCCTGCGGACGATACCATCGCGCATGCTCAATTTCTTCGTGAAGAAGACGACGCGCGCCCAGTTTCACGATGTGGGATGCTCGATCAAAGCCTTTCGGCGCGAGGTGATCGACCTCATGGCGAAGTTTACCCACCGCTCACGATACTTGCCCGTGGATGTGGCCTGGCTCGGGGTGCGCACGGCTGAGGTCGTCGTGCGGCACGAACAGCGCGGCGCCGGCACCAGCAAGTACGGTCTGTTCAAACTCTTTCGCACGGCATTCGATCTGGTGACCAGCGTCACGGCCGCGCCACTCCAATTCTTCAGTCTGCTGGGATGGCTTTTCGCCATCGTCGGTTTTGGCGTGGGGCTGCGGGTTGCTTATGTCCGACTGATACACGGCGACATCAACTACATGGGTTCCGTAGTCGCCCTGATATTTCTCATGTTTGGTGTGCAACTCATTGCGACCGGGCTCATGTGCGACTACATCAGCCGAATCTACATCGAAGTGCAGAACCGCCCCTATTACATCGTGCGGGAAGTGATCGAATAAAGGGGCGCCCATGAACGTCTTCGTCTTTCCGGCACGCAACGAGGTTGGCCTCGAAGTCATCCAGGCCCTGTCGCGCAGCAACAAGATCACCCTGTTCGCCGGCAGCAGCTACGAGTCGCGACACGACCCCGCAAGACATCTGCTCAAGAACTACGTTCTGTGCCCGGGCTACGATGAGCCTGAATTCGAATCCCGGTTTGTCGAAATCCTCCGCGAACACAATATCGACATCGTCTTGCCCGCCTGGGACAAACTCGTTGCCGTCTTCTCCCGCTGGAAAGTTGAAGGTATCACGTTTATCACGCCGCGCGCGGAGATCGCTGAGTTGCTGCTATCCAAGCGCGCGACGTACGAGCGCCTCGCCGGAGTCGTACCTGTTCCCAAGATTTATTCAACGCAGGATCCGGCCCTTCCGCTATTCGCCAAGCCCGATACGGCGAGCGGCTCCGTCGGGGGCATTCTCGTGGAGAGCAAACAACAGCTTGACGCGGCGATCGCGAAGGGGTTGCTGCTCTCTGAGTACCTGCCGGGACGAGAGTTCACGGTGGATTGCATCAGCAATCGCGAGGGCAAGCTGCTTTTCTGCAATCCCCGCGTTCGCGGCCGTATTGGCCAAGGGATCGCGTTGGGGACGGAACCGGTCGATGAAGCGCGTGTGCACCAGAGTATCGTGCGGATCGCGGAAGCACTGAAGATCGAAGGCCCCTGGTTCGCCCAGTTCAAGGAGAATGAGAGCGGCGAGCCGGTTCTTCTGGAGATCAACGCACGCATCGGAGGCAGCAGCACACTGACCCGCATGTGCGGTGTGAACATCCCGCTGATCTCCGTGTTCATGTTCTCCGGGCACGAGGTGCGGATCCCGCGGCTCCAGCCCGTGCTGCTGAACCGCTGCATGCGCAATCTCGTCGACACCCCGCCGTTTGATTGGGTCATTTGGGACTGGGACGACACCCTCGTTCGCAAGGATGGAAAGCCCGATCCGGACGCGGTCGCGTGCATGGTGGATCTGAACAATCGCGGCGTTCGCCAACTGCTTCTCACCAAGAACGCAGATACACCGGCCCTCATGGAGAAATACAGAATACCGGACTTCTTCGTGGAGAAATTGTGTGCTGAGGACAAGATCAGCGCAATCGCCGGCCTTGTTGAACGCCATGCGATCGAGCTTTCCCGCTGCATCATGGTCAATGACTCGTATGCTGAGACGTTTGCCATCCAGGAGCGCTATCCGGCGCTCCGCACCCTGACGCCGGATGCACTCGAAGTGCTCGGACACGAGCCAATCTGATCCCACCCCGATTCAGGCCCGGGCATAATGAATCACCTTCTTCAGAGCGTCGGCCACTTCTTTCACATTCTTATCGGTGAGCCGCGGGTGCAAGGGCAATGAGAGGATGGAATCCGAGTTGGCTGTGGCCACCGGCAGCGCGCCGGGCGCCAGGCCGAGGGTCTCGCGGTAGTAGCGGTGTTTGTGCAGCGCGATAAAGTGAACGCCTGTGCCCACGTTCTCCTGGCGCAACATTTGGGCGATCTCGTTTCGGGTCTTGCTCAGACGCTCCAGCTTCAGCTTGATGATAAACAGGTGCCAAGCGTGCTCCATGCCGGGCTGTGAAGACGGTAATTCGATCTCGTCCACAGAAGCGAGCACGGAACGGTACATCCGCGCGAGGCGGCGGCGCGCGGCGAGGAAGCCATCGAGTTTCTTCAGTTGCTCCAAGCCAATCGCCGCGCCCACGTTGGTCATGTTGTATTTGAATCCGGGTATCACCACTTCAGGGCTGGCTGGTGGCGCATCGCCGCTGTAGCGGTTCCACGCGTGGGTGCTCAGGCCATTGTGCGCAAGGATGCGCAGGCGCAGCGCCTGCTCTTCATCCGGCAGGGCAATCATCCCGCCTTCAATCGTCGTGATGTTCTTGACCGGGTAGAAACTGAAGCAGGCCGGGGCTTCGCCGCCGCCGATAGGCGTTCCCTTGTATGAAGCGCCAAGAGCGTGCGCCGCATCTTCTATTACCGCTATACCATGCTTCTTTCCAATCGCAAGGACCGCGTCCATTTCGCACGGCAGTCCTGCAAGATGCACCGGGATGATCGCCTTCGTCTTCGGCGTAATGGCGGCTTCAATGGCGGCGGGATCGACATTCAGCGTGTCCGGTTGGACATCCGCCAGCACAAGCTTCGCGCCCATGCTCACAATGGTGTTCGCCGTCGAAACCCAGGTCAGCGGGGAGGTGATCACCTCGTCCCCCGGCCCCACGCCCGCTTGAATCAGGCACAGGTGCAGCGCCGCCGTGCAGGAAGAAACCGCGACACTGTGCGCCGCGGAGACTCTCTCCGCAAACGCCTTCTCGAATTCGGTCACCTTGGCGCCCGTGGTAAGCCAGCCGCTGCGGAGCACCTCGATCACAGCGCGCTCTTCCGCCTCGTCCAGCGAAGGAGGACACAGCGGAATGAAGCGCGCGGCCATCGGTTCGCCACCCGCCGCCGCGGGTGTCGCGAGGAGTTCCTTCATGCGTCGCACGTTGAAGTGAATCGTGGCGAAGGGGTCGATGCGTTCATCCTCGAGATACTCGCGGATCTCCTGTGCGCCTTGATCCGCTGACCATTCCGCGTCGAATCCGAGAACGCGTTTAATCTTGCCGAACTGGACATGATAGCTGCGGAGGTCTTCATCATCTTTAACGATGTCGAGCTTAACCCCCTCGAACATGGCGGCAACACGCTTCGCCAAGTCGATGATTTGATAGTTGATCGCATCCGCGCCGAGGTTGAAGATCTCGCCGCTCACGTCCTCAGCCGGAGCGTTGACCATCGTCACGATGGCGCGGGCGGCGTCCCGGACGTGAATGAAGGGCCGCCACTGCTTGCCCCCGCCATAGATATTGATGCACTTGTTGCGCATGGCCGTAGCGACCATCAGATTGATGGCGAGGTCAAAGCGCATGCGGGGCGACCAGCCGAAAAGCGTCGCCGGGCGCGCGATGACCGGCTCAAATGCCGCGCAATGGCGGGCCAACAGAAGCCGCTCGCACTCGAGCTTGCTCTGCGCGTAGACCGAAACCGGATTCGTGGGGCTTTCCTCGTCGAGAACCTCGAAGACCCCCTTGCCGTACACGCTGCACGAGGAGGCTGTCACGAAGCGCCGGACCCCCTTCGCCATCGCAAGGTCCACCAGCCGCTCTGTGCTCCGCAGATTCACCTCCAACGCCATCTCCGGGTCAAGGTCGCAAGAAGGGTCATTCGCAAGCCCCGCCAAGTGGATAACAGCGTCCGCGCCATCGAGGAGGCTGGGCAAGGCGGCAAGATTTCGGATGTCTCCCTGCACGATCTCACAGTCCTGCAAGGACTTAAGTTCCCGCGCCACCTCTGTGCCAAAACAGAGGCGGTCGAATACGCGTACCTTGTCGCCCCGCCCTGCAAGCAGCCGGACCACGTGATTCCCGAGATATCCAGCCCCTCCGGTGACTACGATGTGCATTCAGTTGCTCCAGGAGAATTCGGCTCTTGAGGTCTAAACCTAGATTCGGCAGTTGAATGGGACTGACACCGTCTTTCGCGCAGGCTTGGTGCAGCGAAACGCGGTGTTTGTCCCTAAACCATTGCATGGCCTACAGTCATCGACTTGCCGCCCATGGGCTTGACTATAATGGGAAGGCCTGTTAGCATCAAATCCTTGGGAGTCCGCAAACCATGCAAGACCGGAAATCAGGGTAACAAGGCGTCGCCGCTCTTGTCGGCCTGAACGCAGCAGGTGATGCAATGTCAGATGTGAAAAACAAAGTATTCACGAGCGGGGAAGTGGCCGCGATTTGTGGTGTCTCGCCGGACACCGTGTCCCGCTGGTTCGACTTGGGTCAGATCGAGGGCTACCGCCTCGGACCCGGAGGAGACCGCCGGATTCCCTACGAGAACCTGCGCTTGTTCATGTTGAACCACGGGATACCGCTGGAGCGCCTGGAAGAAGGCGAGAAGCGGATCCTCGTGGTGGACGACGACCCCTACTACCTCGATGTGATTCCGGCGGCGCTTGCCAAGGCTGGCGACTACAAGGTGTACGTCGCGTCCACCGGATTTGATGCGGGCACCCAGGTTGCCGAGCACAACCCCCACGTGGTCATTCTCGACATCCACCTCTCCGATATGGACGGACGCATGGTGTGCGAACGCGTCAAGACCCGCGCAGAGACCAAGAGTTCACGCATCCTGGCGATTTCGGGCTATATCGATGACGACGAAGCCCGGCTCTTGACGGACTACGGCTTCGACGATTACCTGAAGAAGCCGTTCAGCCTGGCGGACCTGTGCAGCCGGGTGGAGCGGCTCCTGGATTTGCCGGTGTCCAGGATCGCGCGGCCCAAGCAGACGCATTTCTAGGCGCTGAGCTGGCCGGACAGCGTGGACGCTCGTAGTCTGGGCCGTTGATTCCTACTTCCCCGAAAGACCGCATGACTTACACCCAACGAATTGAGCAGGCATTTTCCTTTGCCCACCGCATACACCAGGGACAGCAGCGCAAAGGCAGCGGCGCACCCTTCATCACGCACGTGATGTCCGTGGCGGCCCTCGTCGGCGAAAACGGGGGCGACGAAGACCAGTTCATTGCCGCGCTATTGCACGATGCCGTGGAAGATGGCGAAGGCATGAAGACGCTCGGGGAAATCCGGGAGGCATTCGGCCCGCATGTGGCCGATCTCGTCGAGGGATGCAGCGACGCCTTCACCCAACCCAAACCACCCTGGCTCGAACGGAAGAAGGCGTACATCGAACGCGCCACCAAGGCCGCGCCCGAACTCAGACTCATCATCGCTGCCGATAAACTCCACAACGTCCGCATCATCCTGCGCGACCTGAAAGCCGAGGGCCCCATCGTCTGGGACCGCTTCCAAGGCCGCCGCGACGGCAGCCTCTGGTACTACAGGGAGATTCTTCGCGTCTTGGGCGAAGGTTGGGACCACCCCATTCTCGCAGAACTCGAGGCAGCGGTGAACGCGCTGCGCGAAGCAGAATCCCATGAGAGTCCGTAAACGAACTGGAGATAATTCGTTGACCGCTGTTACGGCCTGCGCGCAGGGTCTTGCCGATTGTGGAAGACCGAATGCACGACTAGCACGTCATTCTCAACGG
>JADLCA010000242.1 GCA_020847495.1 Candidatus Hydrogenedentota bacterium
AATGCGGGTGCTGAAACCCTATACAAGATCGTGGTGAGAAATCCTGGAGGCCAGGGCCAGAGCAACATCGGAATCGGTGGCGGCGGCTACGGTGGCGGCGGCTACGGTGGTGGCGGCTACGGTGGTGGCAGCAGCTTCGGTGGCGGCGGCTTCGGTGGTGGCAGCAGCTTCGGTGGCGGCGGCTTCGGTGGTGGTGGCGGCGGCTTAGGTGGTGGCGGCTTCGGTGGTGGCAGCAGCTTCGGTGGCGGCGGCTACGGCGGCGGCGGCGGCGGCTACGGCGGCGGCGGTGGCGGCTACGGCGGCGGCGGTGGCGGCAGCCAGTTCTCAAACATCTCTGACCTCTTCAGCAGCATCGATGATGGTCTTGTTGGCGAAACGCCGGCGGTTATCGGCCTGAGCGCCAGCGGAACCGGGCTCTCGTCCGGGTCGCTGGGCGGCGGTGCTGTTGGTGGCGGCGGCCAAGGCGGCGCATATGGCGACGACGGCGGCAGCTTTGGCGGTCGCAGTGGCGGCGCCGGCAGGACCGGTACCGCGGGCCGCGCCGGTGGCAGTGGCCGTTTCGGCGGCGGACTCCAGGCGGGCCAAGGCGGCTACACCAGCGAATCCAGTCTCGGTGGTGCGGCGGGTCTCGGCGGCTTCCAGGGTCAGGCCGAAGTTCTGACGATCCTTGAGAACGCCATTCCGCCGGTGATCGAACCGTACACAGGTGAAGTCCTTTCCTGGATGGTGTACAACCCGGCAATCAACCAATTGCTGGTGCACTCGACTCCGTCTTATCTGAACACCCTGGAAGAGCTGATTTCCAATTTGGATGTGACGCCCAAGCAGGTCAGCATTGAGTCCAAGTTCGTGACGATCAGCGTCACCGACCTGGACAAGATCGGCTTCTCGTGGGACATCACGCTCAGCGACCAGGATGACCGTCCGCGTCAGGTTTCCACGCTTAACGATGAGAGCGAAACCACACGCTCCGTGGACGTTGACGGCGACGGAACGCTTGAGGACATTCCGTTCTACACGAAGCCGGATGGAACGCAGGTCATTGACAACACGGTCACCAGTGCAATCATTGGCGCCGTGGCGAATCCGGGCCCGGCGGGCACGACCAGCATTGCCGCGACGATCCTGAACAACAAGGACGGCGACACGCTGGGCGTTACGATGGACTACCTCAACAGCCTGACCGACACCGAGCTGTTGAGCGCGCCGCGCGTGACGACCCTGAACCGGAAGCCGGCGGTCATCGCCGACATCCTGACACAGACGTTCAACACGCAGGTTATTTCGACCCTGCTGACCAGCGACGCGGGCTTCGGCGGAACAGCCACCACCAGCGCGCAGCAGCAGTTGCTGTTCACGGAGTTCTTCTTCGGCATCACCCTGTCGGTCACTCCGCAGATCACGGGCGGCAACCAAGTGCGCTTGTGGTTGAACCCGCAGGTGACCACGCAAGCCGGACAGGATGACTTCGTGCAGCGCAGCGTCATTGACGGCGACACGCTGGAAGCAGAAATCTCCTTCCCGCGCACGTCGGTGCAGTCCGTGTGGACCAACGTCATCGTCCAGGACGGCGACACGCTGGTGCTCGGCGGACTTATCACCGACCGCACGACGAAAGGCAAGGAGAAGCTTCCGTACCTTGCGGACATCCCGGTGGTCGGCTTCTTGTTCCGCGGCAAGTCCACGGAAATCAACCAGTCCAGCTTGCTGATTTTCGTGACGGTCGATATCATCGACCCGACTGGCGCCCGGTTCTTCGAAGCCACTTCCTAGAGGCCCATTAGACGCAACCTACGGGCGGCCCAGAGCAGTTTGGGCCGCCCGCTTCTATTATGATTGCCCAGGCACTCTATGACATCGCAACGACGGCCGCGGCGCCCCTCGCCGCCGGCTACTTGTTACTGAGTAGCAAGTACCGCCCGCTGCTGGGGAGGTTCAGGCCGCCGTTTCCACGGCCGGCCGCCCCACCACTGTGGTTGCAGGCATGCAGCGTCGGAGAGGCAGCAGTTGCGGCGACACTTCTCCGCAGTCTGCGCGCCCGCTGGACGGACCTCCCGCTGCACCTGACCGTTTCCACAGTCGCTGGCCGTACACGCGCCGAGGAACTGGCCCCCGGCACACCCATCTCATGGTTCCCTGTTGACCAGCGCCTGGTCGTCCGCGATTTCCTTGCGCGCATGAACCCCCGCATGCTGGTTCTCGTCGAAACCGAAATCTGGCCGAACACAATCCGTCTCGCGCGCCAGCAGGGCATCCCGGTCGTACTCGTCAATGCGCGGATCAGCGACAAACATTATCCGCGCTACCTTCGCTGGAGAAGGCTCTTTGAACCGGCCTTCGCGCGCGTCACGGCCGCGGGCGCGCAGAGCGACGTGCACGCCGAGCGGCTTGTTTCACTCGGAGTGCCCTCCGCTGCGGTTACTGTAACCGGCAATACGAAGTTCGATGGCGTTACGACCCAAGTCGATCCGGCGCTGCAGGTTTCGTTGAAGCGTGAATGCGGACTCCTGCAGCGTTCGCCGATTGTCGTGTTCGGCTGCACACGCCCGGGGGATGAGCAACTCGCGGCAGCGGTGTGGGAGTCCCTGAAGCGCGCGTGGCCTGACGCGGGCTTGGTGGTGGCGCCCCGGCATATCGAACGGACGCCAGAAATCGCGCGGTATTTCAACGAGCCCGTGCTGCTTCGTTCCCGATGCAAGAACGCGCCCCCATCCGGGGATGCCCGGATCCTTATCCTCGATACCCTGGGCGAACTTATCTCTTTCTATTCGCTCGCGGATGTTGCCGTGGTCGGAGGGAGTTTCTATCCCGGCGTGAACGGCCACAACCCCTTGGAACCCGCCGCGCTGGGTGTTGCCACCGTATTCGGGCCCTTCATGAGCAACTTTGCGGACCCCGCGCGGGTCCTCATTGGCTGTGACGGCGCCGCGCAAGTGTCCGATGCGGACGCGCTGCAACGCTCCCTCCTTGCCCTCCTGGCGGACGCAGGGTGGAGAGCCCGGCTTGCGCACAATGCGCGCGAGGCGATCGCGCAGAACCACGGCGCAACGGACCGCACGCTTGATCTCATCGGCGACATCATGATGAAGTGGCCGCGATGATCGACCGATCCAAACTGCGAGGCGACGCCTCGTCACGTGCCGCAAGTTACGCGCGGGAGGCTTGAGGGCCGTGATCCCATGAACAACAAGTAGACTGAGTGGACGGAGTGGACTTGAGGGACGTGAGCCCGTGGGCAACAGGTGGACGGAGTGGATGGAGTGGACTTGAGGACCGTGAGCCCATGGACAACCGGTTACGCACTGCTCGCGGCCGTTCTCTTCTTGCTCGGTCTCGCCGCGCACAGGCCTCTTCTGAAGCGTGCAGACCGCCTTCTTGAGGCGATCGATGCGCGGATCGAACGCATACGCGGCCCGCGCGCCCGAAGCGCTGCAGCGGCGTTCCTGCTGCTGAGCCCCGCGCTCGCCATTCTCGGACTTTTTGGAGTTGTGCCGCTCGCGTACGCGGTGCGCATCAGTCTGTTCGACACGCGGCGAGACGCCTTCGTCGGTATGGGGAACTACCTGCGCGCGTGGGGTGATCCTGAATTCTGGCGCAGCTTGACGGTCACCCTCTACTATGCGCTCGGGACGATCCCGCTGGCACTGGTCACGAGCTTCTGCATCGCCTGGCTTCTGTACCGCGTTGTGCGCGGACAAGGCTTCCTGCGCACTGCCTACTTCTTGCCTTACGTCACCTCCGCGGTCGCGGCCGCCACCGTGTGGAGGGTGCTTCTCAGACCTCGCTCGGGTTTTGTGAATGTCATGCTGGACGCGCTCGGCCTGCCCATGCAAGACTGGCTGCTCGAGCAACGCGGCGTGCTCCACATCCTGACGCAGGGCTGGATTCCTCCCGGTGTGGGGCCCAGTCTGGCCCTTTGCTGCATCATGGCCTTCGACGTTTGGCATGTGAGCGGGTTCATGATCGTGATCTTTCTGGCGGCCCTCACCGCAATCCCCAGAGAATTGATGGAGGCAGCCGTGCTGGACGGCGCCGGTCAGCTTCAGGTGCTGCGGCGTGTCGTCCTTCCGCTCCTTTCGCCCACCATCTTTTTCCTCACCGTCGTCAGCGCCATCAAGTCCTTTCAATCGTTCAACAGCTTCTACGCCCTGACCAACACATCGCGCAGCGTCGACACGCAGAATCTTGTGATCTACATCTTCGCTCAACTCTATGAGAGCCAGCGCTACGGATACGGCGCCGCCGTGGCCACGCTCCTGTGCGCCGCCATCGTGGCCCTCACAATCGCCCAGTGGCGTTACGTGGGCAGAAGAGTGCACTACGAATGACCCGGCGCATCGCGTTATACGGGACGCTCTGCGGCGGCGCCGTTCTGACCACCTTCCCCTTCTTATGGATGCTGGGCACCGCCTTCATGGATGACCGTCAAGCCGCTGCGGCGTCGCTGTGGTTCATTCCCCGGGATTGGCAGTGGGGAAACCTCCACCAGGTTTTCGCGGCCGCTCCGTTTGGCACCTACTTTTTCAACAGTTTCTTTGTCGCTATCATCGTCACCCTGTCGGTCGCGCTGACATCCCTGATGTCGGGATATGCTTTCGCGAAGTTGGACTTTCCCGGCAGGCGCCTCGCGTTCGGCCTTGTGCTGGCCACCATGATGATTCCATTTGAAGTGACATTGATACCGAATTTCCTAATGATCCGGAATCTCGGCTGGTACAACACCTACGCCGCCCTCATCGTCCCCTGGTGTGCCAACGCGTTTTCCATCTTCCTTTTGCGCCAGGCATTCATGTCGCTGCCCGCCGATTACTACGACGCCGCCAAGGTGGATGGCTGCGGCCATCTCCGCTTTCTGGCATGGGTGGCAGTTCCCCTGGTCAAGCCATCTCTCGTGACAGTAATCCTCTTCACCTTTCTCAGCAGCTACAACGCACTGATGTGGCCCATTATTGTCACCAGCGACAAAGAACTGCGCGTGGTCCAATATGGTCTGACGGTCTTCTGGGGCGAAGGCGGGGTGCGGGTGAACCTGCTCATGTGCGCTTCGGCCATTGTCATCCTTCCCAGCGTGGCGCTATACTTCGCCGCACAGCGTTACTTCCTGGAAAGTTCGCTCGGCTCCGGAATCAAAGGATGACGTCGCCATGGCTCCCTTGGGCAGATTCTTCTGCATCGCGGCACTCACGGCAATTCTTGCGGGCTGCGGAATGCCTGCCCGCGAATCAGGCGGCAGAGGCTCTTCGCCGCGCGCATTCAAGCCCATCGATGACACCGCGGTCCTGTTCTGGGATCGACAGACCTTGGAAACGGCCGACCTGATTACCCAAATTGCCAACGAGTACAACGCCCGGCACCAGGGCCTTCCGGTCAAGGTTGAACACCTCGGCGATTACACCGACATCAACCGGAAGTTGTCGGTTAGCATCCAGGCCCGCGAACTTCCCGCCATGGCCGTCGGGTACGACAGCATGACCGCCGAATATGTCCAGGCCGGCGCGGCGGTCCCTCTCGACGAGTACATGAACGACCCGGAGATAGGCTTGACGGAGGCGGACAGGGCCGACTTCTTCCCCGGGGTGTTGACGACGAGCACGAATACCGCGTTCGGCGGACTGACATACTCCTTTCCGTTCACGAAGTCGGTGCTTGTCATGTATTTCAATAAACAGCTTCTCAAGTCCGCGGGGATCGATGCTCCGCCCAAGACCTGGAACGAATTCTTGAAGCAATGCCGCCACGTCAAAGAAAAGACTGGTCAGTTCGGGTACGCCGTGGATGTGGATTGTTCCACCATCGACGGGATGATCTACAGCAGGGGAGGCGAATTGGTGCGGGGCGCCGAATCGCTTTTCGACCAGCCCGCAAGTATTGCGGTATTCGAGTTCCTGGAGACCCTTGCCCGGGAGAAGCTGGCGTTCCAGATTCAGCCGGGCACATTCGATGACCGGGATGAGTTCACTCAGGATCGCGTGGCGTTCTTCTTCCGCACGAGCAGTCTGCGGCCGTATGTTGCAGCAATGATGGCCCAGGAGCCGGACGGATGGGGGATAGCCATGATCCCGCAGTCGAACCCTCATGCGCCAGTAACGGTCTTGTACGGAGGAAACATTGGCATCTTCCAAAGCACCCCTGAACAACAGCGGATAGCCTGGGGATTCATCAAGTACTTCACGTCGGCGGAGGTTTCCGTGCGTTGGGCATTGGGAAGCGGATACCTGCCGTTGCGCAAGTCCGCCGCGGATCACCCGGAGATGCAGGCCTTCTTCAACCAGTGGGAATACAACCGGGCCGCATATGACTGCCTGCCGTATGCGCGTCCGGAACCCAGTATTGCTGGCTGGCAGGAAGTCAGGACCTTGGTTGAACGCGCTGGATCGCAGGTAATGTCAGGCCTCAAGACCGGCGGACAGGCAGCCATGGACCTGAAACAAGAAGCCAATAGGGTGCTGGCGGCCGCCCAGTAATCCGCCCGTCTGCTTTCACGTGCCGGAATCGGAATTCTCTGCGTCGTGTTCCGCTACAAAGTCTTCCAGCGCGTCCTCGATCTGCATCTTGGTTTCGCGCTCGAGGAATTCAAGGTCGGCTTTGCGGCGCTTCAGCGTGCGGCGGTCATGGTGGGTAAACGCACTTCCGCCCCCCGCCCGGCGTTCTGGACTCTTGCGGCGGTCCCGTTGCCAGTTACCTTCTCGATCCTTGTAATACCCTGGTCGGTGTTCGTCACTCACTGTCGTGCCCGCCTCTTTGGATAGTTTCCCCGTGGGTGCTGTCCTGCATCCGGCGTGAGTATAGGGGGAAGGCGTGGCCCGGTCAAGAATAGCGATATGATTGGGCCGGATGGCTACGGGTTTCCGGAATCTTCCGAATGGCCGCCGTGCCCGACAATAGCCTCCAACCACAGGAAGATCTGTCCGGTGCAGACCTCCACCGCATCCAGCAGATCGACGCCGTGGGCGGCGCCTTCGTACTCACGAAGTTCGCATTGGCCTGCCGCTTTGGCGTGCAGTTCCTCGCACGTCGATGCGGAGTAACTGTCTCCCGTGGAAGTCACGAGCAGCGCTGGGCGTTTCCCGTAGACGGCGAGTGCTTCCTGGGCCTCGATTCCCTCGTACGACAAACCAGGCGAGAGCAACACTATCGCCTGAACATCCTCATCGCGCGACGCGTACTGAAGGACGAGGTTCGCGCCGAGTCCCGCGCCGGCCATCGCGAGATTGTCCGGATCGGCTCCCTGGTCCAGAAGGGCCTGTTTCGCCGCTTCGACGTCACTCAGGCACCGCATCCAGTCTTCCCGCGAAAACGCGCGCGGGTTCAGTGGCGTGCCGTTGGGTGCGGTGCTTCCGCCGTGTCCACGCAACTCGACCGCAATGGAAAGATAGCCTTCGCGTTGCGCGCGGGTGGCAAAGGCGGCGAAGAGCGCGCGCGATCCCAGGCGGTCATGAACGAGAACGAGTCCAGGTGGATTCTCACGAGCGGTCGGGTAAAGCGTTGCGGCGAGTTGGGCTGCGTCGCTCGTCAGCAAGGTGACATCCTGCGGAGCGCCAATAGCGGGCGTTTCGTCCAGCGGGCCGCATCCAAGAACGGCAAGGCAGAAGAGTATCCCCGAAAACGTCCCGAAAGCATGCCGCATGGCGACTCATCCCCGCCGGAAAAGCCGCGGGGGAACGCCCGCAGGGCAGTTCCCCCACCGCAACATCCGTCTGTTTACAGCGCAAAGACGCTCTGCAACTTCATTGCGAGGCTCATGTCTCCCTTGATCTTCAGTTTGCCGGTCAGAAACGCGGTTTGTCCGCTGAGTTGGCCCGATAGAATCTTCAGCCAATCATCCGCGGTCGCGGAAAGCGTGATGCTGGGAGAATCCGCAATACCCTCGAGCACTTGCGCGGCGCCGTCGGCGATCTTAACGTGCCAGTCACCGCCGCCATCGCCCGAGATGGCGAATTGGTATGTGGCGTTCATTCCCGCAATCTTGGCGGGGTCGACTTTGCTCTGCAGTTCCGAGAAGAAGCCCGCTACTGTGTCTGCCATGGTGTCTTCCACCTCCGCGTTTTGGATGAAGCGCCGTGCAGCCACGTTCGCTTCTCGCCCAGTCCAGGGACTCGTGTTCACATCCCGTACAGCCCGCGGGAGGATGTGACTGCCAGAGCAATCACACGTTCCCGCACCCGGCTGAACGCCGCTATTGGGTGGCGTTACTGTAACATACGGTCTTGCATCGATCAATGCGCGCATAGCGGCGGATCGCGCGATCAGCCTTTAAGAATAGGGTCTTCGTGCCGATCGACCGTTGCGTTTCGCATGCGCGATCCGCTGAGCACCGGGACGTGAAAACGAACCGCAACATGACGATGAATGGCGCGATCACGTGATGCGTGAAGGACGATCGACGCCCTCAAAGGGAGTTGAAACGCAGGCGGACGCGTTTGGAATGCGCGTTGAACTCCGAAAATTTTTTCCCGTATTCGAGAAAAAATGCTTGCTATTTTTTTAATTGTTTGGTACACACTTATATGGACGGTAAACCGCGCGTGCCGAAGCGGGCGTCCATAAAGACAGTTGCAGTGCCCACGAGATGAGTCGAGAGCGACTCTCACTCATCAAGAAACAGTTGAAGAGCGGACACGATTTGTTGTGGCGCAGACACCCAAACGCGGGACCGGCAGGCCCGGTATCGCGCCACAACGTGGATGCGTTCGGATGGTATTCGTATCCGAACCATGCGGCAGGGAAACAGAAGAAGGCTGTCGTCGGTAGCGCGCAGTAGAGTCTGCGCATCTCCCTCTCGCATCGAGTCCACACCACCTTGCGATCTCTTCGAGCCACCACGGGGTGCCGCACGCACCACAGGGGTAGGATATGGTGGACGAAGCGGGGGGCTTTCACCCGAAACACGATGCCGCTGAACAGAACGGCGCCACGAGTCCTGAGTGCCTCGTGAGAAACTGATTAGATCGCTTCTCAATCCTTTTGTTCCGTTTCAGCGCCTCGTTGCACCCGGGGGCTGAAGCGATTTGCCAACAGGACCAACACGGGCATGTAGCCCGTTGGTTGCACTCCCCACGGGCACCTGTGGGGGCCGGTGCCGGTCAGGTTGAGGCCACCCGTGGTGGCCCGCGCAATACCGCCGGTATCGGAGGGTAAGAGGCAGCATGAAAGGAGGACTAGGAATGGCACTTGCAAAGAAGGCGGCGAAGAAGAAGCCCGCAGCGAAGAAGAAGCCGGCGGCGAAGAAGAAGGCCGTAGCGAAGAAGAAGCCCGCTGCGAAGAAGCCTGCGGCGAAAAAGCCTGCGGCGAAAAAGAAGGCAGCCGCCAAGAAGAAGAAGTAGCTTTCGGGGCCTTGGGCCCAACTCTTAAGGGAGTTCGTGGTGGGCGGCTCGGTCCCGGGCCGGATGTTGCACCAGCACAAAGGCTAGGGACCGTAGACGCCCCAGCGAGCCCTTAAGAGTCATCGGTCAGTTAACGCACGTTAGGAAGCCGGCGTGGATGTTCCGGCCCCTGGCGTGCATTTTTCTTTGCGGGGGGATACCCGGTGCGATTCCCGGCCGCTTGCGCCTCTCTCTGCGTCTGGATACACTGGGGCACGCGGGGTGTGGGGAGGCGCCGGGCGCGACTGACTCCCGCCCCAGAACCGCATCACCACGGAGAGCGCCATCGTGACCCCTGTCGTCGACTTTCTAACCGCTAAGGCCACCAAGACCGAGGCGGCTCTGGAACACTACTTCCACACGTGGAACGAGGTGCCCGATACGCTGCGCGAGGCCATGCGCTACAGCATGTTTGCGGGAGGAAAACGGCTTCGCCCCGCGCTTGCGCTGGGTGCGTGCGAAATCGTCAGCGGTGACGATTCCGCCGCGCTGCCCGCGGCCTGTGCGCTTGAGATGATCCACACCTATTCGCTCATCCACGACGATTTGCCTGCCATGGACAATGACGACTTGCGCCGCGGCAAGCCCACCTCGCACCGGGTGTTTGGCGAAGCCATGGCGATTCTCGCCGGAGATGGATTGCTCACCATGGCGTTTGACGTGGCGGCCCAGTCCGGCAATGCCGCTGTCGTGGCGGAAATCGCGCGTGCGGCCGGCGTGGAAGGAATGGTCGGGGGCCAGGTCATCGACATGGAAAGTGAAGGAAAGCGGCTTTCCGTGAATGACCTGAAACACCTGCACCGAAAAAAGACCGGCGCGTTGATCCGGGTGGCTGTGCGCTCCGGCGCAATGCTGGGCGGCGCGGGGGAGAGCGCCTTGCGCGCCTTGACGGCCTATGGCGAGCACATCGGGCTGGCGTTTCAGATCGCCGATGACGTCCTCGACGTCACCGGCACGGAAGAGGCGCTCGGCAAACCCATCGGCAGCGACGAAGCGCGTGAGAAGTCCACATACCCCGCGGCCGTTGGACTGGAAGAGGCGCGCGCACTGGCGCGTGAATCCGTGGAATCCGCCATTTCCGCCTTGGCGCCGTTTGGAAGCGAAGCGGACTCGTTTCGAAGCCTCGCGCGGTACATCGTCGACCGCGATCGCTGAGCTGGCGCAGGACCGTCGAATCGCCGCCTCAGTTGCGTGTCAAGCGCAACACGCGCGTCAGCGCATCCGGAATCTCCGCCGCGCTATCCACGCGCGCGTCGGCGTCCACCCAATCCGCTTCGCAGCCGAATCCGTACGTCACCGCGATGGCGTGGCCACCGTGCGCCCGGGCGCTCTCAATATCGTCATTGCGATCGCCCACGACCACAAAGGGCCGCGTGAAGTGCTGCGCGAGGATCTCGGCCACCATGGCTATCTTGCCGGCGAAACGCGTCCCGCGGCACAGGGCGGGCTGGAAGTACGCACGGATACCCTGGGTATCCAATACGGCGTCGAAATAGTCTTCCGGCGCATTAGAGGACATGGCCAAGGCGTAATCTTCGTCGCGAAGCCGGTCCAACATGGAATGCACGCCGGGAAAGGCCCTGCCCACTTCATGAACCAGGTCGATCTCGCGCCGGTCCGTCACCGCGATAACACGAGCGGCGAGATCCGGGGGGCACAAGCTCGCGAGCCACGCGTGATACTCCGGGACGGGCCGTCCGATATACGAGGCAATGGCATCCGCCTCCGGCACAGGCAGCCCGAATTCCGACAGGGTGTCCTGCACCGCGGGGATGGTCACGCTCTGCGTCTGAAACAGAGTGCCGTCCATATCGAAAATGACGAGTGCCTTCTTTGCGTCGCTCATGGATTCCGTAATTCTTTCCGGGTGGTCGCGTGCGGATTCTCCCCAGGGAGGCACGATTGTAACTTCCTGCGCCGCCGGAAAACAGCCTGCACCGCCGGCTCGTGCGGGTTTGTCTTACGCGGCATCCACGCAGGCGGTTTAGCTTTCAATCGTTGCATATGATATGCTGCGGATAGCCCGTTTGAGGGGGGATTCCCTGTGGGATTGGGCACACTTAACGGCGCAATAGCGGCCACGTTGTGGCATGACGTGGACGACCGCGAAGCCTTGCTCCGCCGCGTCGTATCGGAGCGCCTGGCGGAAGCGCCTCCGCCCGTCCTCGATGACTACCTCGTTGCCACGTACTTCTTCGCGCTGCGAACCAGCAAGCTCGAAGGTGCCGCGGAAGAAATCAGCTATCTTGCGGCAAGCGGCGTGCACAATCCGCCCCCTGGCTCGCTGCTCGACCAGTGTTCAGCCAAACCGGCCGGTATTGATGCATTCGACGCGACGGGGCGTCTCGGTCTCGCACACGTGGCATTCCCACTCAAGATGATGGAGCATCCGGACGGCCATGTGACGTCGTGCGACATCCTGCACACCCTGGCCGGGGCTGGCATATTCGACCTGTACGAGCGCCAGGACGCGCGGCTCGTCGCGATCCAAATCCCGGAGCGCATTATCCGGTCCTTTCCCGGACCCGCGTACGGTCCCGAGGGAGTCAGGCAACTGACGGGATTCGCGCCTGACCAACCCGCGTTCGGCACCATCCTCAAGCCCACCGCCGGCATCACCGCGGACGATGTGGAGTTTCTAGTGGAAGAGGCGGCGCAGTGCCCGCTGTTCCTGTTCGTGAAAGAAGATGAAGACCTTTATCCCCGTCTGGATTACTCGCCGGCCGCCGAGCGTGCGCGCCGTGCCGCCCAGGCCATCGAGCGTGCACGCGACCAACGCGGGGGATTGGGATTGCTCTTCGCCTCGCACGTCACCGGCGCGCCACACGAGATTCTCGAAACGGTCCACGCCGTGCTGGAGGCCGGCGCCACGGCCGTCATGTTCAGCGAGACTTTTGCCACGGGCACGGTCCGCATGGTGCGCGAGGCGACGAAGCACATGACGCGTCCGCCTGCCATTTACGGACACAACGCGGGCATCGGCCCGCGAACGCGCGCGATCTGGCGGGAAGTCATCGACATGTTTGCCCGCATGGACGGCATCGACTTCCGGCAGACTGCCCCCATCAAGGCAGGCGCGCCCTTCTTGCGGCCTTACGGCGAGGAGTGGCGTGCGTCCGAGGCGATGTTGATCCGCCCGTTGCCCGGTATCAAGCCGACCATGATTGTTCGCGCCGGCGGCTTGGACCAGGGGAACATCATTCTCAACCTGCAGGACGTGGAGCAGCGGGGCATCTCGCCGAGCGTTCTCTTCCTGGCGGGTTCGGCCATCAATTCCATCAAGAACGCCCAAGGCAAACCCGATCCGCGCCTTGGGGCGGAAGCCATGCGGCAGGCGCTCGATGTGCATCGTTCGGGCCGCACCAACGGCGTCACCAGTGACGAGCACCTTAAGACGCTCAAGTCCATTGCCGATAAGGAGGGACTGACGGCATTGCGCGAGGCGTTGCGGCAGCGATATCCGGAGAGTTTGTGATCGCAAAGGAGAAAAGACTGCTCAGAATGGGGGTGGTGGGATGCGGTCCCATTGCCCAGTTCGCTCATTTCGAGGCCTGCCGAAAAGGGCGCAACACGGAACTCCACGCGATCTGCGATGTCGCGCCGGACCTGGTAGCGAAGATGGCCGCCATCCACGAGCCCCGGGTCACCTATTCGCGCTACGAAGACCTGCTCTCCGATTCGCAGGTGGATGCCGTTATCGTGGCCACGGGAGACGCGTTCCACGTGCCGCTATGCCGGCAAGCCATCGCCGCGGGCAAGCATGTGTTCGTGGAAAAGCCCTTGGGGGTGAGCGTCGAGGAATGCGACGCACTCCGCTCCGAAGTCCAGGCCTCCGGACTCGTGTTGCAGGTGGGCACGAACCGCCGCTACGACCCGGGTGTCACCTTTGCCCACGACTTCATCCAGAATGAAATGGGCCAGCGCATGGCGTACAAAGGCTGGTACTGCGACTCCACGCTTCGCTACACCATGACGGACAACCTGCAGCCGATTCCCCTCGCCAGTGCCGCGTCGGTTCGTTCTGAGGGCGACCCCAAAGCCGACAAGCGCCGCTACTTCATGCTTGCCCACGGCAGCCACCTGGTGGATACGGCGCGCTTCCTCGCGGGTCCGATCGATGCCGTGCGCGCGCGGTTGATCGAGCGATTCAACGCCTATTGCTGGTTTGTGGACACCGAGTTCGCGGACGGCAGCGCCGGGCATCTCGACCTGACGATACCGCTGCGCGGCGATTTCCAGGAAGGTTTTCAAATCTACGGCGAGTTTGGCAGCGTCTACGGCAAGATTCCGCTTCCCTGGTTCTACAAGAGTGGAGAGGTCGAGTGCTTCAGCGTGAAAGACCGGCAGTTCCGCCGCGTGCTCGGCGAAGACGCGTTCACGTACAAATTGCAGTTGGAGGGATTTGCCCACGCGATTCTCGACGGGGAACCCTCAATCGGTGCTACAGTCGATGATGGGGCCGCCGCCGTGCGGGCCATGGTGGCCATTGCACGTTCGGTGGAAACGGGGGAGCGAATCCGCCTCGCGGACGTCACGGGCGGAGTGTAACAACATGCATATCGGTATTTTCGCCAAGACCTTTGTGAGACCTGCGCTGGAAGAAACCCTGGATGCCGTCGTGGCTCACGGCATCCGTTCCGTCCAGTTCAACATGTCGTGCGCCCAGCTTCCCAGCATGCCCGACGGCATCGAGGAAAGCCTGAGTGAGACAATCTGCGAGGCGCTTCGCAAACGCGGAATTGTCATGGCGGCGGTTTCCGGCACATTCAACATGATTCACCCCGACCATCAGGTCCGCGACCTCGGCATGCGCCGTCTGCATGTTCTGGCGCGCGCGTGCAAGCGCCTCGGCACCTCGATCATCACGCTGAGTACCGGCACGCGAGACCCCGAGAACCTGTGGCGCCGCCACCCCGACAATGATAGTCCCGGCGCCTGGGCTGACCTGCGGTCCGGCATGGCCGAGGCGATTCACATTGCGGGGCAGTACCAAGTCTCGCTGGCCTTCGAGCCGGAGATCTCCAACGTCGTTGACACGGCGCGCAAGGCCCGGCGTCTGCTGGATGAGATGCGCTCGACGCACCTGAAAGTCGTAATCGACGCGGCGAATCTCTTCCATCGAGGAGAGCTGCCGCATATGCCCGGCATTCTGCGCGAGGCCTTCGACCTGCTCGGAGACTCCATCGTCCTGGCCCATGCCAAAGACCTCAGTGCCGACGGCGAAGCCGGGAAAGAGGCCGCCGGAAAGGGCCTGTTGGACTACGATTTGTACATCGAACAGCTCGATCGCATCGGATATAAAGGGCCGTTGATCTTGCACAGCCTTCAGGAATCGGAAGTCGACGCGAGCGTGGCCTTCCTGCGCGGAAAACTCAGTGCCATGGAAGGTGGGCGAGAGAAGCAGAGGACGCCGAATGCCGGCCTTCGCTCGTGACGATATCTCATTCTTCTACCGCGATGAAGGCGCTGGTACGCCGTTTGTCTTCCAGCACGGCCTCGGCGGCGATGTGCACCAGCCATTTGGCTTCTTCGAGGAATTTCTGGCCGACACGCCTCCCTTCCGCCTGATTGCGATGGATTGCCGCGCGCATGGCGACACCCAGCCCGTGGGGCCGGAAGACAAGATCTCGTTCGACGCGTTCGCGGATGATGTCGTGGCGCTCATGGATCATCTCAAACTCGCCTCCGCTGTCGTCGGGGGCATCTCCATGGGCGCTGGCGTGGCACTCAACATCGCCACGCGCTACCCGGAACGCGTGCTTGGCCTCGTGCTCTCCCGCCCGGCCTGGCTCGACACGCCCTTGCCCGGGAATCTGGACATCCTCACCCGCATCGCGGCGTTGATCCGGCAATACGGAAGCCATGAGGGCCGGGAACGCTTCCTGCAATCCGGGGAGTATGCGCGGATTCGCGCCGAAGTCCCTGACATGGCGCAAACCGCGCTCGGCCAGTTCGACAATCCCCGGGCCGAAGATGCCGTGGTGCGGCTGGAGCGGATGCCGCACGACGTGCCCTGCGCGGACCGCGCCCTGTGGTCGCGGATCGCCGTGCCCACGCTGGTGCTCGTGAATCAGTGGGACCCATTACACCCGCACGAACTCGGCGCCACGCTCGCGTCGGCAATTCCCGGCGCGGAGTTGCGCGAGATTACCTCAAAATCCGCCAGCCTGGAAGCGCACACCCGCGACGTGCAACGCCACGTGATAGACTTCTTCGCACAGCGCATCGACCGTTAAAGAAGAGGACATCCATGCGGTTGAATGGGACTGACCCCGTCTTTCGCGCAGGCTTTGCACGCCGGGATTCTCATCTCGGCAGCGAAACACGGGGTCTGTCCCCAACCCGTTGCGATGTCTGTCCCCGAACCGCTAAAGAAAAGGACCGCCATGCTGAAATGCTCCACCTCGTTGTGGTCGGCCGATCTGGCCAATCTCGCCGCCGACATCAAACGCGTTGAACCCTATTCCGAGCGGTTCCACATCGATGTCGCCGATGGCCACTACACGCCCGCGCTACTCTTCTTTCCCGATCAGGTGAAAGCGATGCGCCCGCACACCGCGCTGCCCTTTGAGGTCCATCTCATGACGACCCACCCGCTGCAATGGATAGAACCGTTCGTCGAGGCCGGGGCCGACGGCTTCATCATCTACCTCGATTCGGAGGATGAACCGCGCAGGGTGCTCGACGCCATTCTGTCCCACGGCAAGTTCGCGGGGATTTCGCTCAGCCTCAAGCAGCCCTTGTCGCTCCTCGATCCGTATTGGGAAGACCTTTCCATCGTGTGCCTGCTGGGCACCGAGATCGGCATCAAAGGCGCCGGCATGGACCCCTCCGTGCCCGAGCGCATCCTGGAAGCGCGGCGCATCATCCAGTCCAAAGGGCTGCCCACCGAAATCGAGGCGGACGGCGGCATCCGCCGGCACACCGTGCCCCTGATCCACGAAGCAGGCGCCGACTACATCGTTCCCGGCTCCCTCATGTTCGGAGAAGACCCCAAAGCCATGCGCGCATGGCTGGCTTCGCTCTAGAATTAACCGGTTGCACCGAAGCAAGCACGAGGCACCAGAGGTGCCCCGAGGTGGCATGGGCATCCTGCCCATGGTCTTCGGTTCATCACAACGCACAGTCGCGAAGCTCGCACAGCCACGCGGATAACCACGAGGCGGAACGCCCTTAAGTACTGCCTCGCTCGCCGAGCGCGGCAGCACAGCGCATCGTTCATGCGATGGACGCGACTGTACACCTCGCCCGCCACATACGAAATACCCACGCAGATCGACCACGGGGACACGGGGAACACGGGGGGAGGGAAGGACGGTGATCTACCTACATCCAGCCTGTCTTAACCTCAATGCAGTTTCTTAGACAGGATAACAGGATTGACTGGATGAGTTTGAACTCCCATTCCTGCAACTCCCCGTGCTCCCCTGTCCCCGTGGGCATCGAGGGGATGAAAGAGAAGATTGCTTTACCGCGAAGGTACGAAGCCGCGAAGGAAGAAGAACTCAATACAGGTCTTTGCTTCTCGGCTTCGCGGTGAAATAGTCTTGCATCACATTCGGGCAGGTGACTTCGCTTCCTTCATCTGCATTCGGAATGCAAGACAAGCTGCCACGAAAGTTCGGGGATCGCGCAGCGACACCCCACGCGAATGAACCTCCCCACACGGCCCAACGGGCACGGCCACAGGCCCAAGAAAACGGTCTCCCCACTTCTTCCCCGTTTTGTGCAGGCCGGCTCGTTCGCTTAACACTTACTTCCGCTGCGTGAGGCCTTGTACGATGGCTGCCACGTTGGGCAGCAGAGCGGGCAGGTCTTCGGTCGCGGTTTTCCAGACTACAGCGATATCGATATCGAAAGAAGCGTGGACGACCCGGTTACGCATGCCGATGATGTCCGCCCAGGGGATCTGTGGATTGGCGTCGCGCAGTCCCTTCGAAACTCGGCTGGATGCTTCTCCGATGATTTCGATGCACCGCACGACGGAGTGCTGCAGGGGGCGGCTGCCGGCGAATTCCTCCCAGGGGATGCCTTCCACGTAACCGATCGCTTCTTGGGCAGCATCCATAATGTGCCTCAGGCGTGTGAGATCGTCGTCAAGCGGCGTACTGAACGACCGCCGTGCTGACGACGTGATCCCGGAAATAGCGGCTCAGATCATTTGGCGTGCGCAGATCGGCTCTTCTTCCGAGAATTTCGGAGAGTTCGCGTTCCATACCGCACAAACGAATCATTCCTGGGATGTGACCCGGGTCAAACTCCACCAGCACATCCACATCGCTTTCGGCGGTAAAATCCTCGGTCAAGACCGACCCAAAAAGCGAGAGCTTGACGATATGGTGTTTCCGGCAGAAATGGGCGATCTGGTCTTTATCGATCTGAATCCGCAATTCCATTGGGCCGCCTCCATCGCTTGTCGGGATTATAGCACCAGATGGGGAAACCATCACCTGTTTCATGTCATGAGCGGATGGGAACTGCAGGGGCAACGACATATCGTGATCTTTCCGCCCTGTCCAGCGCGTTTGGCCGCATAGGCCGGGAGTGCGCACAGCCACGCGGACAACCACTAGGCGGAACGCTCCCTTCAGTACTGCCTCGCTCGCCGAGCGTGGCAGCACAGCGCCACGTTCATGCGATGGACTCGACGTTACACCCCGCCCGCCACATATGAAATGCCCGTGCAGATCAACCACAGGGACACGGGGAACACGGGGGATGTACCTGCATCCAGCCATCTTCCATTCTCAATGCAGTTTCTTAGACAGGATAACGGGATTGACTGGATGAGTTTGAACTCCAGTCCCTACCGATCCCCGCGCTCCCCGTGTCCCCGTGGTCATCGAGGGGATGAAAGAGAAGATTGTTTTACCGCGAAGGCGCGAAGCCGCGAAGGACGAACAACGCAATCCAAGTCTTTGCTTCGCGGTATTCGCGCCTTCGCGGTCAAATGTCCTTGCATCGCGTTCGGCAAGGCGCTTTCGCTTCCTTCATCGCATTCGGCGCATAGGACAATCTGCCACGAGCGTTCGCGGAGCGCGAAGTAAGACCTCACGCCGAGGAATCTCCATCACGAGCAACGGGCGCGCTCTTGGGCGCAAGAAGCGCATTCCCTGCCGTTTCTTCCGTCATTTCTTCCCCGGGGTATCGGCCAGCGTCTGCGCGGCCGCGCGTGCGAGGATGCCTCCGCTCAGGTTGGCGATGCGCTACACCGCATCGGGATCCTATCCCGATTCGCGTGTATTCGCGTTCATTGGCGGTTCCTGCTCTTCAACCGCGAATGGACGCGAATGAACGCAAATGGTTGGACATTTCAGCGGCAGACTGCTCTTAGGGGAAATTCGGTTTGCCGCCTAAGTCCGCACCGTTTCCTCCCCGCGCGCCTTTTCTTCGCGGAAGAGGAGGCCGGTCAGAGTCAGGACCGCCACGGCCATGATGCCCGGAATGAACCAGAAGCGGTGGTAGTCGATGAGGTGGGTTGATGGGTTGGCCAGGGTTTGGGCGGCGGCGCCGGCGAGGAGGCTTCCGCTGAGGTTTCCGAATCCGGAGATGATGGTGTTGTAGGCGAGTTGGGCGCCCGCGCGTTCTTCGCGGCGGCAGTGGTTGTCCACGTAGATGAAGGCGGTGATGAAGAAGCAGGTGTAGGTGAGTCCGTGAAGGGCAATCGCGGTGATGATTAACCCCGGCATGTTGCAGAAGGCGAAGATCGTGAAGCGGACCACCTGCATGAGGATGCCCAGCATCAGCGTGTGCTTGAGTCCCAGCCGGCCGAGGATGCGGCCGAGGACGCCCATGGCCACGAACTCCGAGATCTGGCCCACGGCGAGCAGGGGCAGAATCCAGCCATCAGGAACCCCTTGCTGGCTCAAGTAGGGGCTCATCCAATTCACATAGAACATGTTTAGAACGGTGTTCAGATAGGTCATCGCCGCGAGCACGGCCAGGCTTCTGCGCGTGAACACGCGCAGTCCCGCCCATCCCGAGACCCGCTTCTGCGCCGATGAACTTTCCTGCACGCGCGGTAGCGTCATCGTGTAGACGCCCATGAGTACGCAGACACCCGCACTGACGGGAAAGGCATCCGGCAGGCGGCCCGTGCCCGCGTGCATGTCGCCGCCACGCAGCCACAGCAGCCCGAAGAGAAAGCCCGCGATGACCCAGCCAATCGTTCCCCACATGCGCACGGGCCCGAAATCCCGGCGGGCGTCCGCCATGTGGTGGAAAGCGATGGTGTTGGTCATCGCCAGGGTCGGCGCGAAGATGAGCCAGAAGAGCAGATAGCTCAACAGCACCAGTGCGAAACGGTCCTGCATCCAGAAGAGCAGCAGTGCGAGGGCGCCCAGCACATGGCAAATCCCCAGCAGACCTTCCGCGCTGATCCAGCGGTCGGCGATGCGCGTCACGAGGAGCGGGGCGGCAAACGCCGCGACGGCGGGCATGGCCATGATGACGCCGGCCTGGAGGGGACTGAGCGAAAGATAGCTTTTCAGGTAGTGCGCGAGCATGGGAAAGAA
>JADLCA010000243.1 GCA_020847495.1 Candidatus Hydrogenedentota bacterium
GCCCTAATCGTTTTCGGCTTTGCTGAGGATGACCTGCCCGATGAGGCTTTTTCAAAGCGCGGGAACATCCTTACCTTTGGTGTGCCTCCCAGCCGGGTCGACTTGCTTAACGATATCGACGGCGTGCAGTTCTCCGACGCGAAGCCCCGGGCTGTCCGTGGGGATTACGGCGGTGTTGAAGTCAGCTTCATCGGGCGCGAAGACCTCGTGCGCAATAAGCAGTCCACTTCAAGAGATCAAGACAAAGTTGACGCCGATGCGCTCTCTTAACCGTAGTTTGCAGGCCGCTTGCCACAAACGGTGAACGCATACGATCCTTCTCGACGTGCCTCTTGCTTCATATCGCCACAACTATCTGGTATACTGGTTATCAAGGACGCGCAGCCACAGCGGAGGAGTAACTGGGCAACCGGCGGGCGTCTCCGAGGAACAAGATGATTGGCGCCGACTATCCTTCTGACGACCTCCTGCTGGTGTCTGCGCGCCTGTTAAGGCAAGTCATTTGGCAAACGCTCCTTCCACTTCACGTGCCATTCTGGGCCCCCGTGGCCCAGTGGGTTCTTCAATCTCGAAACACGCGGCGCTCAATTGCCCTTGCGGCGTTCCTCATCTTTTTCCCAAGCGCCACCTACGCATTCACTGTATTCGAATTCAGTCTTTCGGTAAGTCCCTTCTTTTCGTGGTTTGAATTCTGGGTTCGTGCAACTAGCGGCGGAACGATCAGCTTCTTCGTTGTGTTTTGGTTCTTCACCGGGATCGGGCTGATACTGTGGGTATTCAACGCGTACCTTGCCCGTAGGGGAGGAGTGGTTCTCGCGCCGCGCGCCACCCAGCGGCTCGCGCGATTCAGTGCTGCTCTCTTTGTGCTTATGCTCCTGGTGACATACTATCTCGAAACCTATAAGACCCTTGAAGATGCGGTAAACGAGGGCAACATTGAACTGGCCGAACGGAGGCTGCAATTCAATCTGCTGGGGGTGGATGTCGACAACGGACTGATTGCGAGAGTGTCGTCTGGCCCCGCGATGCGATGGTCGCTCCTGCCAAATGCCATCAAGAATGACGACATCGCAATGGTGCTTCTGCTACTCGATAGTGGTGCGAAACCGGAGGTCAAGGATTTCCAGCATGGCTACAGGACATCTGTGGACCTCGCTGCCGCCCAGGGAGAACCGGAAGTCCTCGACCTGTTACTTGATCGCGGCGCGGACCCGAACCGTGCACTGTTTGGCGCCGCTCGAGCGAATCGTGCCGATTCGCTCCAAATCCTGGTCCAGCACGGCGCCGACATAAGCACGCGCGATGAACAAGGGAGGACGGCCCTTGACATCGCCATCGCCGTGCATGCCGAGGATGCCGTGCAGTATCTCACCTCACTGGAGAGCCAGTCTCAAGACAGACCAGTTCCAGAACGTGGAGATCCTTGACACGGGCCGGCTCATCAATAACTGATGCGAGGAAGGTTTGCGCCGTTGATTGAAGCGTGCCCATAAGACACGGGCGTCAGCGGCAACAAGACGCAAGGCATTACGGCCTGAAGGGCCATTCCATACTGGCCCTGGGCAGAGCGAAGCGCCGCCCAGGGTATCGCGGTCCCCCATAGACAAAGCCCTGAAGGGGCGGCCCTCTACATCCGCCTACAACCCCCTCAGCATCTCCGCGACCTTACTTTCGTAGATCGCCTGCCACTCCGGCGCGAGGATACAATCGCTGTCTTCCTGGGCGTTACCCACGTTGCGGAGCTGTTCCGCAGTCGGTGCGTAGTAGATGTAACCGTTCGTGTAGCCCGCGACAAACGTCAGCGGGTGGGGTGACGCCTTCTTGATGTTGAGCCCAATCGGCACGGTCAACTCGCCCGGAAAAGTGACGAGCACGAAATCCCCGATCCGCAGTCCCATCACCTCGGCCTTGACCGTCAACTCTCCCGCCGCGGCGTAATCTGCCTGGTGCATCTTCAACAGGTCCAGATTCGTCTGCACGCGCGTCAGTTGTTCCATCGTGTGGATGTTGTCGATATAGTGCTGGATGTTCGCGCGGTTCTCGGCATCGAGCTTCTTGAGATCTCCGCGGCCCATCATCTCCTCGTGCAGATAGCGATGGGAGTAATAGGAGGGGAACTCGTCCGACAGGCTGTATTTCACGGCCAGCGGCAGGAAGGTCTTCAGGTTGAGGCTTGTGCCTTTCAGAGACTCCACCAATCGCATGCGCTCCGCTTCCAACTCCGCGATGCGCTGCGCTGTGTTGGCGCGCGGCAGTTCGATGACTTCATTGACCACAGTCAAGCGGTCATCCTCCTTGTCTTCCACGGTAGTCAGCGCCGCCAGTGTACTGAGCCCGAGCATGTTGCCCAACGGCTCCGCGTCGCGCGGATGATCCACATCCTTGTAGAAGGCCGGATTGATGTCCCCCGCGCACCCCTGCAGGAACAAGGCCATCGCGCCTTGGCCCAATGCATCCTCGATCGCTTTTGAGGCAAAGCCCGTCAAGTCCGCCGTATTGCCGCCGCTCGCAGCTCCCTGAATGGGATGGCACGCGAAGTTGTAGACGACCGCCAGCGTACGCCCGTCTTTCCTGTCCATACGCAGCACGCCTATTTGCGGGTCCACCGGACCCACGCCCGCGATGTCTTCGTCCGGCGGGAGTGAGTACGCGTGGCGGCTGTCCGCCTCTGTCCCGTTCTTCAACGCGAACCGCCGGTTCTCCATGATTCGGTCTTCGTGTCCGGATCCAGCCCCGATATCAACTGGGACCATGCTCCGCGAGGCTTCAGAGACGGCCTGGACAGTCCTCTCGGCCACATCCGCGCACACGACGCCGTGGCAGTGGCTCGCGTTGACGAGCACATGGCCGGGCTGGATGTTGAGGTCCGTTTGGAGCCGCGCGCGCACGGTGGGCAGGTAGTCGTTGCCGATATGGCCAATCTCGCCAATGGCCACCGCGTCGACGGTAATGATGGCCACGGTTGTGGCGTCATTCTTCACGACCAACGCCTTCACGTAGAGTGGGTCGTTGACGGGTCCCGCGTCCCTGTCCGTAATGTCGACTTTCGCAACGCCCGCCGAGAGTCCGTCTGCGTTCGCGGATACAACACCCAACGCGGCGAGCGTAGCACCCATGAGGATTGCTGACATTCCGAACTGAACGCGCTTCGCCACCGCAAGCATGGTAATCATGAATATAGCCTCTATGAAGCGTTCGCCAAATGAACTGCCCGCAAACCTCAAGCCGTGGTGCGCGCGCAGTATATGAAGTCTATCACGTTCTGGAAGGAAGATACGTTCGCAGCCATTCGGACATGCGCTCGAATGCCTCGTCGGGGATCGTGTGCCCTTGACGGTGATTGTACAGACCGATGCGTGCGGGCTCACCATAGAGCCGGTAGACCGGAAGCGCAGCCTCGATGTACGGCCACGTCCGGTCCCCATCGGCCACCGACATCCCCGGCGGACCCGACTCGCCCGCGACAATCAGAAACGGACGCGGCGCAATCAGTGCCAGCAACTGGTGGTGGTCCAACGCGAAACCGGGTTCGTGAATGCCGGCGCCCAGATACCATGGATCATGCCAATTGGTAAAGGTCAGGCCAATACCCCCTTCGCTGAACACGCCCGCCCGGACGCGCTCATCGAACGCCATCAAATACAACGTTTCTTTCGCGCCCAGTGAATGCCCCACCGCTCCAATGCGATTCGGATCGACGTCTGGCAGACTGGTCAGCGCATCCACCGCGCGTTGCGCATCATGCAGCATTTTGTGCATGCCCAGCGTGCCGGGGTGACTCTTCCGGAAGGTCGCAGCAGCCTCGTCATAATCGAGGGACGGGTCCTGCCACAGGAAACACTTCGGACAGAAGACGATGAAGCCCTGCTGAGCGAACTTAAGCCCCAGTGCCCGTGAATCGCGTCCCTTGATGCCCGCAACTTCATCGATCGTGTCCGGGGTCGTCGAGTGGAGCACCACCAACGCAGGCCTTGGAGCAGGCAACAACGGTTCCGGGTGAAGCAGATACCCCTCCACCTGCTCCCCGGCCTCGGCCTCGTATCGCACCAGAAGCCGGCAGCAGTCTTCCGGATGGTCTTCTGAGAGCGTTACCAACTTCACCGGCGGCCGGTCCGGCATGGGCCCCAGAAACTCCATCCACCGCCTGCGAATCTCGGCACGCTGCTGCTCCCACTGGGTCACCGTGGTGATGGGCTTGCCATCATCGGCCCGCAGCAGCGGCTCGAACCCGTGAGCAGTTTCCTTTTCCGGGGAAGCGGGCGGCCGCTGCACCTCCTTTAACCAATCCACTTCGCCTGGTTGCGCCAAAGCCGGTGTTCCTGCAGTGGCCAGCAAGGCAAGGCTGCCGCTGACAGACTTCAAGAAACCGCGCCGGCTTGTTGTGATGTTCACGGCAGTTTCCTCTGCAGTCGATTGTGTGCAACGCATGCCCCAGCCCTCATCGCAGTGATCACGACAGCACCGTCAGCGCCTGTCAATCTGGAAGACAAAGGTCTGCCGGGTGCCATCAGGCGCCAGTCCGGGTGAGGCGAAGGCCGAACCATCGCGGTTCCAGCACGGTGCAGGATCAATCCGCAATTCGCCCTCCTTGTACGTGCCGATATCCAGGCATGGCGTGGCAAACCACTCACCCGTTTCCAAGCCGACGACCGAGTAGCAGCTCTTTGCGGCGCTGTGCCTTCCATTGATCAGCCACTTGCCGTCAGGTGAGAGCGCCACATCGCCTCCCGGCCGGGGGATGCTTTCCGGTGTTCCAATGGTTCCTGCAACGGCGCCGGCCAGCGGATCGAAGAGTACTTGGCGCCCATCCACGGACCCAACGAGAAGATTGCCCGGCGCCCATTCCGGATGTCCGCCGATGTGCGCAGGCAGGAACTTCAACTCCTTGGTTTCCAGATTGATGGTGAAGGGTACGTCAATTCTGTTTGGGCGCGGATCGCCTTCCCATCCTCCCCGCATGAAAGCAAAGATGCTCGTCGCTTCGCGATTGCACAATGTGTGATTGATGAAGAGAGGGTAGGCATCGATGTCGGGCCTCCGAGGCCGTAGCGCCTCTGCCAATTTACGGTACGAAATCAGCAAGTCCCGTCCGCCCGTGGCGACATCCACCTTCCAGATACCGTCCTTCTCTGGATGCACTTCTCCTGCCGTCCAATCCCATGCACCAGGATAACCTGTCACGGGGCGCAGCCGCGCCAGACGTCCGTAGTTCAGCGCGAGAAAGAAGCCGCCCCGCTGGGATACGCCGCTGTTGCCGATCGGACTCTCGTCAAAGCGGTACTCGCGAATCCGTTTGCGCTCTTTGATGTCATAGAGAACGCAGAAAATGCCGTTCGTGGCGGGGTCACGATCATTGAAGAAGAAACGTCTGTCCGGCGCTTCCGGATCCCAATAGAGCATGCTGCCCTGCTGAAAGTTCCAGGCACGTGTCTCGTCCAAGCGTTCGGCGCGCCATCCATCGTGCGCGTCCAGCAACACGAGATCCGCCGATTCGTTCGCTTCAGGCATCCGGTCTTGGAAGTGGGTCCGCAGCACGACCATGAACTGGCCGGTCCCGTCCCACGGCGTGTTCCCCACGTGGCCAATGTACCCGTAGAAATGATGCAGCGGACCCTGGGTGATTTGTTGCACGGCGATCTCTGCTGCCTGTGCGGTGCAGGCCAGCAGGGCATAACCCGCCAGCACCACGGTCATGGCATAACGGCGCGGAAACCGTCTCATGATCTCACCCTCCCGAACCGGCTCAATATAGCAGGCTTGGCCCGGGAGAACGAGCGCCACGACAAGGATATCTTACGCGTCGGCCAACGCACCCACTTGCCGGCGCTACTTCCTTCGCTCGGAGATACCCAGGCGTTTCTTCAACCCCTTGGGCTTCTCCTCGCTTTTCTGAAGCCCATCCGTGTAGGGCCGCCACTCCTGGATGTTCTCCACACGCTCTGCGGCGTCCTTCGTTGCGGCCGCCTCCGCCTCCGAGTCCCGGAGAACGATGGGCGTGATGAACGCAATCAGTTCCGTCGTCTCGTACTTGGTGTCCTTTTTGCGCGTGACCAGATTCACGATCGGAATGCGTCCGAGGATCGGAAAGCCGCGTTTCGCATCCGACTCGCTGTCTCTCATGATGCCGCCCACCACGATGGTGTCTCCGCTCTCGACCGCCAACTGCGTGTTGAACAGGCGCGTGTCCAGGATGAAACCGCCGAAGAGCACTTCTCCGGGCCGAATCTGCGAACTCTCCAATTCCACCTTCATTTCCACCTTGTCGAGTTCATTGATGTTGGGCGTGATCTTCATGGTCGTGCCCGCGTCCTTGTATTCGAAGGACTGCACGACACCGCCCTCCGCGGTGGTCTGGCTATTCGTGATAAAGGGAATACGCGAACCCACGAAGATATCCGCGGGCTCGTTGTTGTTCATCACCAGAGTCGGCTCCGACAAAATCCGGGCGTCCGCGGTCCGCCGCAGGAACTGCACCAGCAGTCCGATATCGATGCCCGCGTCAGCGTTGATCGTGCCGTTGTCGTAAACATCCGCCCACGTCACGCCAAACGTCGATTCCAAACCATTGTCGAAGTCATCCGTCTCAAACACGCTCGGATCCGAACTATACCGGACTCCTACGCGAGAAGACTTCGTCGCTGTGACCTCAATCAGGCGGACACGCACCAGCACTTTCGGCGATGCGACATCGAGTTTGTCGATCAGTTCCTTCAGAAGCGGGAAGTTCTGGACCGCGGTGGTGATCGTCAGGGAATTGGTGCGGATATCCGGCACCACACGCACCTGTCCGATCAGATTGCTGATGGCGCGTTTGTCTTCCTTCTTCTTAGAGGTGCCAAAGAGCCAGGAATAGTAGCCCCCGCTTTCCTCTTCCTGCTGCTCGCCCTCTTGGGCTTGCTGCCGCTGCTGCGGGGTCATGCGGGCGCCCTCGGCCGCAAACAGGGTGTTGAGCTGGTCGGCGAGTTCCTTTGCCTTGGCAAATTGCAGATTCACCACCATCGTGTTCGCCGCCTCGGGACTGATCCTGTCCAAGTCCTGAATGAACCCTTCGATGATCTTGAAGTTCTCGTTGTTATTCGTGGTGACGATGATTGAGTTGGTCGTCGTTTCGGGCACAAACTTTACCTTTCCGTAAAGCCGCCCGACTCCCTCGTCCTCCTTCGAATAGATCCCCGACCAATAGTCGTAGTATCCGCCGCTCTTCGATGATTCATCGGATCCGAAGACGCTGTTCAGCACATCCGTCACTTCGGTCGCATCGACATACTTGAGATGGAATATCCGCGGCGAGACCTGCTCCACGTCGATCGGGCAGTCCAGTTTTGTGATCAACTCAGAGATTTTCGGTAGCTCGGTGGGGCGTGCAATGACGATCAGGGAGTTCGTGCGACGTTCCGGCACGAAGCGCGTTTTGGCTTCGTCCCGGCTGGAACGATAGTAGGAATACCACCCGCGATACCCCTCATCTTCCATCCCCGTATACAGATCGTTCATCTGCTCGGCCACATCGTCCGCATCGGCGTATTGCAACTCGAACGATTGCGTAGTCATCTGCACGGATTCCTCCGTGTCCAGCTCCGCGACCAGATCCACCAGCAGTTTGTAGTTTTCTTCCGAGCAAAGCACGATGAGCGAACTCGAACGGGCATTCGCGGAAATCTCCACCGTGTCTTTGACGCGTTTCTCCGGCCGCTTCTGGAACAGTTGCGAAAGCTCGTCGGCCACCCGCCCGGCATCCGCATAGCGAATGGGAATGACGTGGAGCGCGAGTTCCTTGGGTTTCTCCCGGTCGAACTCCTTGACCAGGGGGACCGCCGCGCTCAGGATTTCGCTCGTCGCCACCACGACAAGCCAATTGGCGGACTTGTAGGCCACCACATCCAAGACATCGCCACCGGGTTGCTGCTGTTTCTGCCCCGGCTGCGGCGGCTGCTGCTGTTGCTGCTGCTGTCCCGGTTGTCCTTCGCGGCTCTTGGCCGCGCGTTCGCTGGCCAGAACTGTGAGCACGGATTTGAGAATCGGCGCCAGCTCCTCGGGATCGGCGTGCTCCAACTCGAAGACTTGTATCTGACGCTGCTCCGTGTCGAGCACGTCCAACTGCGCGACGATGTCTTTGATCGCCAGCACGCGGCTTGCCGTATCGGTGACGATGATCTTCTTGGATGGGCCATGCGCCACGAGGGTCCCGTTCTTGCTGATGAGCGGCTTGATGGTCTTTTCAAGTTCCGCCACGTCCACGAACTTCACCGGGATCACGAGTTTCGTGATGCCCCCCGAAATGTCCTGCGCTTCCTGCGGCGCAATATCCACCACCATCTCCGGCAACATCTCGGCAGGGACGAGCTTGATCGTGTCCTTATCCTCGACGACCGCGATCTTCTCGAGTATCAACGCGTCGCTGATCAGCGACAGGGCCCGCTTCTTATCAATCTTCCCGGGGCTGAACACGGAGATCTTCACCGACACGTCCTTCTGCTTGACGACGGGCTTCCCGGTGATTTCCGTGATGAATTTCACGACGTGATCGATGTCCACATTGTTCAAGTTGACGGCCACGCCATCCGCGGGTTCTCCCGGTGCGGGAGTCTCGTTAGCCGCCGCCGCTGCGCCTTCCGCCGGCGCTGTCTCGCTGCCGGGCGGCGTCACGACCGGCGGGTCTGCGGGTGGCGCTTCAGCGGGAGCCGGATCCTGAGCAATCGCCACCCCGCTCGCGAGTACAAGCACCAACGCAGCTGCCGAGACCAATCGAACCCTGTGGACTATTCGTACAACGTTCTTCACCTGAACGCTCCTTCCTGCGAGGGGGGCGCGTGTCGCGTTAGTTTTCTTGGTCACCGCGGTGCGTCATGATTCATCCCGGTGGCGGGGGTGAGGGTGGGGGAGGTGGCGGTGCTCCCGGCGAAGGCGGTCCGCCTTCCTTGCCTGCGCCCGCGTCGGGTGGCCTCATATCGCCCGGCGCCTGGCCACCTGGGCCCGGGCCTGCGTTCGGCGGTGCCGGAGGGCTTCCTTCCTTGGGAAACACCTCAAGTGTCCGCTGCTTGCCGTCCTTCTCCAGGACAACGCTGGCATTCTCGATCTTCACCAGTTTCTCGCCGCCGTCAACCTCCGCATTGAGTTCGTATGGCTTGATGTTGTCGGGCGAGGCTCCCATCAGCACGGTCTTGCCGAGAATTCCGAAAACGCGCAACTGCTGTGCGCCGGCGTCCTTTACGACGCGCCCGAGAATGCCCTTGCTCAGGATGACCTCGTACCTGGCGGCGGCCTTTTCATCGATCGCTCGTGCGGGCGGCGCGTTGATCGCTTCGAGGGACCGCAGCAGGCCGCTTGTCCCCACTAAGGTGGCGCCGCACCGTACCCCCTGCGTGAGAACAAGCAGGATCAGGATCGCCGCGAACACCAGGAGGTATTCCTCGGGCCTGCGCTTGCGTAATGCCGTCAGCACCACCTGGACTTGTGTGTTCATGAGGCCACCGCCTCGTACGAATGCAGGTCCATGGTCACCTCGATCTTGTCTCCGCCCGCGAGGTCTCTTTTCAACTGGAATTGATCCACCCTCACAAAGCGCTCCCCCTTCTCCAATGCCTTCAGTATCTCGACCAGATTCTGGATCGAACACTCAAGACTCACTTGAAGCGTTACCGGATGGAAGTGCTTCGCCTTGCTGAACGCCGCCGCATTCTTCTTCGGTGTGATACGTTTGACCGTGGCGCCCGCCTTCTTTGCATTCTGCTCCACATAGCCGGCCAGCGTGTTGTTCCCCGGTGCCGCCGTCTTCGGAGCTTGCTCCTTGGGCCCCTCCGGTTTCGGGGCCTCATCCTTGGGCTGTCCATCTTTTGGCGGCTCGGGTTTGCCGGGATCTACCTTAACTATTTCGGGGACCGCCGGCTTTTCAGCGCCTTCGGTTTTCGGCGCTGCTGCAGTCTCCGGAGTGGGCTTGCCGTCCACGCTGGACTTCGGCCCGTCTTGCGTTGCTCCGCCTTCTTGTGGTGGAGGTACGCCCGCTTCGGGAGGCAGGGTCTCCGCCGGTTTCTTTTCATCCTTGGCCTTCGGGACGGCCAAAGGTCCGAACAAGGACCCCATCTGGAGAACCAGGGCGTTGCGCTGCTTCAGCGTGGCTTCCTGCGAGCGCACGCTTTCACGCAGCGTTTCCACGTATGCCTCGTCACGCGCTTTCGATGGCGCTGATGACCCCCAATTCCGCACCAATGGAATCACTCCGTACCCCACGATCAGAATCGCGAGAACGGCCGCGCCACCGTAGGTCAGTGCTTTCTTGTCCCGCCCTTCAATCTTCACTTAACTCGACCCTCTGCCTCCGTTGGCAAGTTCGCATGTGATTTGAAACGTGAACTTCTCTTTCTCGCGCGTCGCACCGTTAAACTGTGGGTTGACGAATGCTCTGGATCCCTTCAATGCCGCGATTACCTTCTCGGATGCCGCATCGACCGAATCCGCCTTGCCGAAAAACGTGACCTTCCCCTTGGTATCAATTGACAGGGATTCCACCTGGATTTCCGGCGGCAAGGCTTCGGCGAGCGCCGCCATGGCATCCACGACGGACCGGTTCCCCTTCTTCTCAAACTGCAGGATCTCCAGCTCCTCCTGAAGTCCCTGCAAGCCCCCGAGCAAGGGACGGCTCTCCTGCATGAGACGCTCGTCCGCATTCTGCTGAACAGCACGCACCCCAAAAACGGAGGCCCCCAACAGGACCAGAAGCGCAACATTGAGCGCCGCCAGCGTTCCCAGCCGGGTGCGCCACTCGACCAGGCGAATCCCTCGCCGCTCCTTGCGAAACGCCGGCGATACGGATCGTTCGCCTCGCCACCGCTTCCGCATGGCGAGCAGCGTCCCTAGACAGACGGGATAACCCGCGATCAGCTCGTCTTCGGTCATCTCCGGTTTAGCCATGCGCACAAGGCCGGACGATCCAATGTTCCGCACCGGCGTCTCCAGGTACCGTGCAATGGCCTCCTGCAACACCGCCTGCCCCGCTGCCTTTCCGGCCAGATAGATACACTCGGGCGCGGCGTTCCCTGTGCGCAGCAGGTAATCGTAGAGCGACTGCTTGACCTCACGCGCGAAGTGGCTCGCCCATGCGTCGCGCGAGCCCTCCACTTCGCCTGCGGCGCCTTCCATGCGGATGTGCCGCGAATACGCCAACGTGCCCCCGTACGCCAACGCGAGCACGGCTTCGCCATCGTCTATTCCGGCGACGGCCATGCTTCCTTCAGCCGGGTGGGATGCCAAGGCGAGTTCCACGAGCCCAGCCGGCGCGAATTCGACGCCCACGCTGCGCCGCTCCGGCAGCCCAAGCGCCCGCTCGGCTTGGGCTATGTCCTTGGTGGGTGTGGCAAGCAGCAACGCACGCGAGGTGTTCCTGCCGTTCAGACACGGCTCACACACCCATGTGGTCTCCGCCGCCGGGTAGGGAAGCTCCACTTCAAGGCGGAGGGCCACCATCTGTTCAATCTGATCGGGTGAGGCGTTGGCGATTTCAATCAGCCGGCATACCGCCTTCCGGGAATCCGGGACCAGCGTGATGGCGGTCCCGTTTGCCGCGGCAAGCAGAGCTGCCGCATCCCGCTGGTTCTCGCCCGCGATGGTGCGCGCGTCCAGCACGGTGATGGCATCGCCGATTTCCGCGTCGATGACCTTCCACCCGCAGGAAGGCGTCTGCTCCACGACCAGCACGCGGCCGCTCTTCGGTGTCACCGATTTGCCGGAGACCATTTGAGCCGCCGAATTCCTGGCGAGCTGCCTAAGCTTCTGCGTTAGTCGAATACCCATCGGACTACTCGTACTCCTGCCAATGGAGAATGTGGATCGTCTCATCCGACCGATCGATCACCGCTCCCACGGCTACACAAACCGCTCCACCGTCGATCACGCCATACGAACGCACCGTAAACACGTCGGATCGCGCCGTCATCATCTCGTAGCACTGCTTCAATTTATCTACCGTCATACCGTTCACATCCAGCAAATCGATGACCGTGGTGAACCCCCCTGCCCGCGTGTCCCGCTCGCGCACGATGGCCTCCGCCAAGGTCTCATCCATACCGGGAAGGCACGCGAGCACCTCATATGGCGCCGTATTGATGTTGACCAGCCCCTTGCGAACATCCTCCTTGCTGATCGTCATCAAATCCGCGATCTTGCGCACGGTGCTCTCATCAAATGCTTTCTGGCCCGTTCCCTTGGCAACCGTCTTGGGTTGTTGCTTGGGCTTCTCCGAATCCTTGGGTTCCTCCCCCTCGGCGTTCTGACCAGGCTTCTCTTCCGTGCCGCCTTCCTTCGAGTTGCCCTTGCCGGACGATGCCTTTTGCTCGTCCTTCTTCCCTTGGGAAGGCTTCTCGTTCGCCTGAGGAGCGGGCTCTTCCTGCTTCTCCCGTCTTCGCTCGCCTTCCTGCGGTTGTTCCTGGGTCATCTCGACGAGTTCCACCTCGAGCAGGTCGAGCACACTGGAGAACCCGCCGCTCTCCCGCCGCGCCACGATGGAGTCTGCCTGCTGTTGCGAGATGTCCTTGATTTCCTGCGTGATGGTTTCCGCATCATCCTGGGTCAGATCGACTCGCGCGTTCCCCTCTGCCGATAGGTCGAGCGCGGCGGACCAGGTGGTGAGATAACGGGAAAGACCCGTATCCAGCCATCCGTTCGCGTCATCCGGGGGCCAGCTTTGGTCGCCGTCGTTTTCATTGGCATCGAGCAGACCGTTTTCGTTCTGGTCCTCCCCATAAAGCGTGATCGCGTCAATGCCCTCAATCTGCAGCAAGTCCTTCAGATCGCGGAAAGGCTCCTGGCCCCGCATGGCCACAACGGCCTCGGCCAGACCACTCTCCATTTGGGGCAACTTGTTCAGGACCGTCGCGTCCACGACATTGATATTGAGCTTCGAGGACTCGTCTTCCATTCCATAGCGAGGCGCGCCATCCTCATCCA
>JADLCA010000244.1 GCA_020847495.1 Candidatus Hydrogenedentota bacterium
GCGTGCTCCGCATCACTGATGGCCGGATTACTGTATTTCCTGGCAAGCCAGAACATGCAAGCCATAGGCTTTCGCGCACTGCGTTCGCCACTGTCTGCGTAGTTGAGGAGCAGTCCCGTGGGTCCGGTCGTGTAATTGGGGAACTGACCAGTAACGGAAAGGCCTTCCATCTTCGACAGATCGAAATCCGTGCCCAGGGCCGAGTCCATCGCGCAAAGGGCAAAGGCCGTGTAACGCGTCGCGTAATGCCAGTAGCCTGGACCTTCCATCCACGCGCCGTCCGGCGCGTACGAGGCCAGCGCCTTCGGCAGCGAGGCGACCGCGCGCGGCACGATGTATTCGGCGTATTGCGGATCGGTCTCGGCGATCGCGAGCGCGCCGATGAGCATGCCGCCGTTACACACCTGGTTCCAGTTGAAATCGGACACGGTCCACTTGCCGCCGCCTTCGTACACAGCCATGCCGGGCTTGAGGCCCAGTTCGATCAACGCCTGCCGGATGCTCTCGCGCGTCTCCGGCGTCAGGACGTCGTAGAGCCAGTCGTACCCAATGGCGACGGCGTGCGACATCTCCGCCGTGTCGAGGAAATGCGATGGATTCCAGTCGGGAAACGCGCACACGGTGATCATGTTCGACTTGATTGCGTCCGCATATCTCGCGTCGCCAGTCCATCGGTAGGCAACCCCGAGCGTGTAGATGCGCTGCAGACAGTCACGGCTTACACTGAGCAGGCGCGGGCCAACAAGCTTGTGCTCGAGCGGTGCTTCCTCGAGCACCGTGTCCGCCTGCACAATCACTTGGGCTACGTAGTCGGCCAAGACTGGATCGGATGCTGCCGAAGCCTTCAACGAATCCAGTTGAGCGGTGGTCAACATCAGGCGCGGGTGCTCCGCGCGCAGGGTCTTCAGAACCTCGACCGGCCCAGTCGCCACAGGAGCTACCGCCTCCTGTGCGTACGCAGCCCCCAGCACCACAATAGAGACGATGTAAATCCATACGCTGCAACGAGCCATCGTTTTGCACCCCTCTCAATGGTTGCGGCATCCTTTGTTCCGGAGCCATCATACCGGGAAGGATAACCGGTGCACCAATATGGGTACTTGACAAACGAGCACCTTAAAGATATAATCGCATGTGAAAAGAGGTTGATATGCTCTCAAAGACAGCTCTTCACGCGCTTCACGCGGTGGCACAGTTGGCGGAATTGCCCGAGGGGCAATTCCGGGGAGCCTCCTCCATTGCGGAGGAGATCGGCGCACCGGCCAACTACCTGGGCAAACTCCTCCAGGCGCTGGTCCAGGAGGGTATCGTCCACTCGCAGAAGGGGATCGGCGGCGGGTTCCGGCTGGCTCGCAAAGCCTCTGAAGTGTCGCTTTATGATGTCGTTGAGCCAATCGACCATATCAGCAAGTGGTCGGGCTGTTTCATGGGCAGGATGACTTGTTCACCAGAATCACCTTGCGCGATGCATTTACGTTGGGCGGGGGTGCGAGATGATTACTTCGCGATGTTGAAGGAGGCTACCATCGCGGACATCGCGTCCAGCAACGCCGCACTGAGACTGGCTACATAGGGGACGAGAGTCTCTCTTTTTTTTTGGTTCAAAATCAGATAATAACATGCGATTAGAAGGAGATTAAAGATGGATACCGCGGGGAAGGTGCTCGACTCATTGAGTGAAGAAACCATGCTGCCGGACCTCTTGCAGGCAGCACCTCAGGTGCGCCCCGTGCTCGACCGCTACGGGTTGCGCGGATGCGGCGGCGAGCATGGTCCGATGGAATCGCTTGCCTTTTTTGCCCGGGCGCACGGAGTGCCTTTGCAGCAGTTGATGGGTGAGATTCGCGCAAACCTCGAGCAGGGGAACCAGGCGGAGCAGACCGTGCAAGGAGACACGGACCCCATCGCGGACGCCATCTATCAGCCCTTCTTCAAGGCCGGTATCGCCGTTGCGCTTACGCTTGGCGCGGTATGGGGCGCTTTCCTGTTGATCCGCATCGCGTTGTCGGGCTCGTTCACGGCGGTGGGGATTCATGAGGTGAACGCCCATGGCCACGCGCAAATCTTCGGGTGGGTAGGGCTTTTCGTGATGGGATTCGCCTACCAGGCGTTTCCCCGGTTCAAGCACACGTCGCTGGCGCATCCGCATGTCGCGCTGACCACGCTGTGGCTCATGTTGGCAGGTATTGTCGTCCGCTCGACCAGCCAAGCGCTCCTACCCTACGCGCCATGGACCGCGGGCGCGGGCGTGGCGGGCTCGGTGCTGGAAATTGTTGCCATCGGTTTGTTTATCGGGATCATCTGGAGGACGCTGAGCAGCACCGGTCAGCCGTTTGCGTTCTATGAGTACTACATCCTCTGTGCGTTGGGTTGGTTCTTCACACAGGCGGTCTACGAGACCGTGTACTTCGCCGCCACCGCCGCCGCAACCGACCGCGCCGCACTGCTGGGTCTCGTTGCCACGTGGCAGGCGCCGCTACGCGACATCCAGATCCACGGCTTCGCATTGCTCATTATCCTGGGCGTGAGCTTGCGGATGTTCCACAACCTCTACGGCTTTACTGAGCCGAACCGGCGCGCCAGTCTTGCCGCCCTGATTCTGCTCAACGCAGCCGTGATTGGCGAAAGCGTTGGGTTCGTCCTTATGCGCACAGCGGGCCACGCGTGGACGGCGTTGTGGTACGGGTCGGTGATCGTGCTCGCGGCGACGGTGGCCGCGCTCGTGTGTGGCTGGCACATCTACCGTCCCGCGCCGGAACCGAACCGCAGCCTGAAATACCTGCGCACGGCGTATGGCTGGCTCTTCTTGTCGCTGGCCATGCTGGTGGCGCTACCGCTTTACCAATTCGGACTGCTGCGCGCGTTCGCACCGGACAGCGAAGCGGCGCAGATCGGATTCTCCCACGCCTACTACGGCGCGATCCGCCACGCCATCACGGTCGGTTTTGTCAGCCTCATGATCGTGGGAGTCGCGGCACGAATCGTGCCCACCTTGAAGGGTATCGACAGCAACGGTCTGAATCGTCTGTGGCTGCCCTTTGTGCTCATCAACACGGGCTGCGCCATGCGCGTTGGCTTTCAAACACTCACCGACTTCACGGACATTGCGTTCCCCATCACCGGCGTGAGCGGCATCCTCGAGGTGTCGGGCCTGACGGTCTGGGGTATTCACCTCTGGGGCATCATGAATGGGCGCATCAAATCGACTGCCCCAGAGCGGGCCTCCCTGGAGACTGGGCAGCCCATCACCGGGCAGACCATTGTGGCGGATGTGCTCCGCGCCTACCCCGAGACTTTGGAGACCTTCCTGGCGTTTGGATTCAAGCCGCTTAGCAACCCCGTCCTTCGGCGGACCCTGGCCGCAGCGGTCACCGTGGAGCGTGCCGCAGCAATGCACGGCGCCGACCTGGCGCTACTCCTCACCGCGTTGAACGCGAATCGTCAACAGGCGCGTGCGAACGCGTCACTGCATTCCAGGAGCTTGACCACAGACCCGGCATAGAGAACCGCCAATCAAAAAAAGGGCCTGTAGATCAGGAATCAAACCAAACATGTATTCCGTTTACCTGATTAGAGTGTTTGCGCAGGGGACACTGGGGCGACGGATTTCGGAGCCACTGATGCCGGCCATGGCTACCTGTATGCGCAGCGTAGACAGAGGGAGGAGTCACGAATGAATTACCGTAGGTTATGGGTGGCACTGGCCACCGTCATTGTCGCATCGTTTGCCGTGTTGCTGTATTTCGGTCGAGACATCTACCGGAAGATCCCACCGATTCCTGACGCAGTGAAGACGGCGGACGGCACGGTCATCTTCACGGGCGACGATATCCGCAATGGACAGAACGCCTGGCAATCCGCCGGCGGGCAGGAAATGGGAACGATCTGGGGTCACGGCTCGTATGTGGCACCGGACTGGTCGGCGGACTGGTTGCACCGCGAGGGCGAGTGGCTGCTGAACCATTGGGCAAAGGCGGACTACGGCGCGGAAGACTATGCTACTCTCGACGCCGAGAAGGCTGCGGCATTGAAGGCGCGGCTCAAGAAGGAGCTGCGGACCAATACCTACGACGCCGCGAGCAACGGGATAATCGTCTCCCCCGCTCGCGCCCAGGCCATCGCGGCCGTGAGCGAGCACTACGAGAAGCTCTTCAGCGGCGACCCGGAGTTGTCGGAACTCCGCGAGGCCTACGCCATCCCCGACAATGTCATGCCGGACCCCGAGCGCCGGGCCAACTTGAATGCCTTCTACTTCTGGACAGCGTGGGCATGTGGAACGAATCGCCCCAACGAAGCTTACACGTATACCCAAAACTGGCCGCCGGAACCCCTGATAGACAACGTGCCAACGGGGGCCAACGTTGTATGGTCGGTCGTAAGTTTCGTGTTGTTGCTGGCAGGCGTGGGCGCGCTGGCGTGGTACTACGCCATTCTGAAGCACAACGAACACGACGAGATTGAGCCGCCCGCAGTGGACCCGTTGCTGGCGCTCAATCCCACGCCTTCGATGAAGGCCACCTTGAAGTATTTCTGGATCGTGGTCTCGCTGATCCTCGTGCAGGTGGGGATGGGGGCGGTGACAGCGCACTACGGCGTGGAGGGCTCCGGTTTCTACGGCATCCCGCTCGCGGAGATCCTACCGTACGCGGTCACGCGGACCTGGCACACGCAGCTTGCAATCTTCTGGATCGCCACGGCATGGCTGGCAACGGGCTTGTTTATTGCACCGGCCGTGTCGGGCCACGAACCCAAGTTCCAGCGCCTCGGCGTGAACGTGCTGTTCGGCGCGTTGCTCGTGATCGTCGTGGGGTCGATGTTCGGCACGTGGTACGGCACCCGGCAGAAGATGGGACTGACTGCGAATTTCTGGTTCGGACACCAGGGCTATGAATACGTCGACCTTGGGCGCTTCTGGCAGATCTTCTTGTTCGCGGGCCTGTTCATCTGGCTCGCGTTAATGGGCCGCGCGTTGTGGCCGGCGCTGCGGCAACCCGGTCCGAACCGCCACCTGCTCACGCTGTTCTTCATCTCGAGTCTCGCGATTGCCGTGTTCTACGGCGCGGGTCTCACGTGGGGACAGCACACGCATCTCGCCATCGCGGAGTACTGGCGCTGGTGGGTGGTCCATCTGTGGGTCGAAGGTTTCTTCGAGGTGTTCGCCACGGTGGTCATCGCGTTCCTGTTCACGCGCATGGGGCTGTTGAAGACCTCCACGGCGACGGGCGCGGTGCTGTTCGCCACGAGCATCTTCCTCGCGGGCGGCATCATCGGAACGTTCCATCACCTCTACTTCACCGGCACGCCGACGGCGGTGCTGGCGCTGGGCTCGGTGTTCAGCGCGCTGGAGGTGGTGCCCCTGGTGCTGATCGGGTTCGAGGCCTATGAGAATCTCACCTTGAGCAAGGCGAAGAACTGGGTGTCGGCCTACAAGTGGCCCATCTACTGTTTCGTCGCGGTCGCGTTCTGGAACCTGGTCGGCGCGGGCATCTTCGGATTCCTCATCAACCCGCCGATCGCCCTTTACTACATGCAGGGACTCAACACGACGCCCGTTCACGGGCACACGGCGCTCTTCGGCGTGTACGGCATGCTGGGCATTGGGTTGACGCTCTTCTGCCTGAAAGGACTCGCCGCGCGCAATGTATGGAAGACCTCGACCCTGTCCTTTGCGTTCTGGTCGATCAACATCGGCCTCGCGCTAATGGTGCTGTTGAGCGATTTGCCGCGCGGCCTCATGCAGGCGTGGGCGAGCGTAAACGAAGGCATGTGGTACGCCCGCTCCGCGGAGTTCATGGGCACGGGCCTGATGGACACGCTGCGCTGGATGCGCGTCATCGGAGACACAATCTTCGCAGTCGGCGTGGTCGCGCTGGGCTGGTTTGTGTTGGGACTCAAGACGGGCTGGTCGATAACCAGCGAAATCGATCCGGCGATGCAACCGGAAACAACCAAGGGGCGCCTCACCGAGGCCCCGTCCGAACGATAGGAGCTATTGCGATGACAACCATATCACCGGAAGTGACGATCGGCGAACTGGTCGCGGAACGGCCGAGCCGTTCGCGAATATTCGAGCAGTTGGGTATCGACTATTGCTGCGGCGGCAAGAAGCCGCTCAGTGAGGCTTGCGCGAAGAAGGGCCTGGACCCCGCGATGATTCTGGAACGCCTGGAACGGGAGGCGGAGGCCTTGCCGGATACGGGTCCAACGCCAGCGGAAATGACGTTGTCTGAACTTGCGGTTCACATTGAATCCACTCACCACCTGTATTTGAGAAACGAGTTGCCGCGGCTCAGCAAGATGGCGCAGCGCGTCGCGAAGGTCCACGGCGACAAGGACCAGCGCCTCCTGTTACTGAGTGCGACGTTCGGGGTGCTTGCTCATGAGTTGGAGTCGCATTTGGCCAAAGAGGAGCATGTGTTGTTTCCCGCGATTCGCGCGTTGGAGGCTGCCGACAAGATGCTAGCCCTTCCCTTCGGAAGCGTCTCGAATCCGATTCACTGCATGGAAGAAGAGCACGACAGCGCTGGAGCGGCTCTAGAGCGCTTGCGCACCCTGACCGATGACTACACCCCGCCGGAATGGGCCTGCAACACGTACCGCGCGTTGCTCGATGGGTTGCGCGAGTTGGAGCTGAACATGCATCAGCACGTGCATAAGGAGAACAACGTACTCTTCCCCCGCGCGATAGAGCGGGAGAAGCAGCTCAAAGCCCGTTAACCCGCATATCTCACTGCGCGACACGACTGTCGCGCTCGCGGCCACAGTGCACGAAACCGGGGCAGGGAGTTCCCTTGCCCCGGATTCGCGCATGTTCCAACGATTTGGGTCTCACAGGCGGTCGATTCAGGCTTGCATCAGTCCATTCGCTGAACACCGATAGCGTAGGGAGCCAGCGTAGCGATCGTCTTGCCTTCCTGTTGAATGGGCGCGGGAAGATCTCCGTAATTGAGGGTTAGAAGCGTACCGTCCTGGAGAACGCTGAAAAACACCTGCGGAGGGTGCTCAATGGAGAGTACTTTCCGCGTCCATGGGTGCAGGCCAGGAACCTCCTTCAAAGTGCTCTCCACGAAATCGCCGTAGCGTGTGAGCGGTTCCATGTCGCCGACAAAGCGGTGCATGGAACCCTTGCCCGTGTCTCCGCGCGCCCACGCGCGGAAGATCGAGGCGTCTTTGCCCAGGGTGACGTAGTCGCCGCGCGGAAATGATGGAAAGATAGCGGTGCCTCCCGCGCGAATCCACTCGTCTATTCGCTGAAGGACATCTTCGGGGATCACATTGCCCCAGCAGAAGACGAGAGCGGCATAGCGATTGAGGAATCCGTCGCGGATGAGTCGCTCATCCAGGTAGTCCACATCGATTCGCCGGCGGACCTCCGCGGCTCGCGGATTGAATCCCCAACCATACAAATGCCGGAACGCGCCGTCATCGAGCTGACTGGCCGACTCGGGGTAGTAGATTGCGACATCCACAATGGGACTGGCCCGCTGGTCCAGAATTGCGATGTTCTCAAGCCACTTCTCAACGGAGTAGGGATGCGTGAACAGGACGGAGTGGCGTGTGTAGAGGTTCGTAGCGTTCGTGGCCGCACAGGAGAAGAAGCGCGCCACGACACCGCGGGCGCTGTGGAAGCCGGCGGGCTCAGAGCCCAGGCCGATTTCGTAATGCCGGGCAGCGGTCGCCGCAAGCCGCGTGGCATACACATTTTGCTCAAAGCTGTCGGTCTCGTTTGTCAGGCGGATGCCGCCTTGAATCGTGCGCATGCTGCTGGCTTGCGCCGAGAAGTCCGTGCCGGCCTCGCGAAACCCCCAGCCGCCAGAGGACTGGTAAATGCGCGTGTGCGGCAGGGCTTCGCGCGCAGCCTTCGCCCAGAAGCCGCACCATCGTGTCATTGACCCCGTGTACCATTCGGTCATGTCGTAGCGGCCTCGGGGTGTTCGATAGGTTTCGGGCAACTGGGGAGCGACGGCGTCGAAAGAACCAAACGCCGTGTCCCACGCCGTATTCAGAGCGTCGACCGTCTGATAACGGTTGGAGATGAAGCGCCGGAAATCCTCTGCCGCGAGCGAGTCTCCAGCCCACCAGCCGATGTGCGCGTGCATGGGCTCGCCTTGATGTCCCAGCGCACTTCCCGCGCCAGCGGGAAACTGGGCCTCGCCGAAATTCCCGCTGGGTCCCAACCGCACCGCTTCGAGAATGCCCGACGGCTCGTAGTGTTTCGCGAAGGCCTGCAAGACGCGCACCACGTGCTTCTCGTTCGCCGGATTCCAGATGCTGGGGACGTGGCACGACTCGCCATGCTCAAGACACACCAAGCCGGTGTTCTCGGCGCTCTCGAAGTACCACACGGGCAGCGAATAGCCCGAAGTGACGACCAATAGTGGATACCACTTCAGGTCGTAGCGCCGTATTGCCTTCACGAGCGTATCGTAATGGGTGAAATCGAATTCGCCGGGACGCGGCTCAAGCAGGTCCCATCGTACAAAACACTCGATTGAGTTGAAGCCAAGCAGTTTCGCGAGCGGCGCATACTCGCGGATATTGTCCAGGGCTGTCTGAAGAGACGGTGGATTGCCCACGTCCGGGATGCCCACGGTGCAGGTGAGTTCAAAAGGACGCTTCAATTGAACTATGGGGGAGACAGTCACGGGCACGGAGTCTGCCGCTTCTTGCCACTGCGTTTCGCTCAGTGATTCATATGCCGGTATCGACCGGAGAAACTGGAGTCCGGCGACGCGGAGATGAACGTTGGCAGTCTTGAGCCAGTCGAGGGGCTTGATGGGAAACTCAAAGTACGCGCTGCGCTCCCTGCCGGTGTTAAGCCGTGTGTAAGATACTTGACGGGATGGTTCCGCCCATGTGCCTTCGAACGAGTCGTTGGCCAGTAGCCGGGGCTGGATGACACCCGCGCCCTCGTCGTAGAAATCAATGCGCAGGATGAGGCGCTCCCCTTGCGCGGGAAACGCCTCGGTGAACCGCACTTGCCATTCGACCTTCTGGTAAGGGTCCTTGTCGCGATCAATGGTCCACGCCGGAGCGCCCCCACGCTCCACCTTGTGAAGCATCGCTTCGTTGGCAAACACAACCCGCATCTCCGCAGCGGTGTCTGCAGCACGAATCAGTGTCATACCGGAATTGCCATCCACAGCGTGCGCGGGGAACGCCCATGCGAAGCAGGTCAGGATCGGAAGGAATTGCCGAAAACACGCGTTGCCCATCAGATTGCTCACTGAAAGTCTCCCATGTCGTTCATAGCGGCTACTGGTCCTGGATATCATCTTGGGGCCAAGAGTCCGCGCGGAATGCCAAGGCGATGCCCCACGTCCCGATTGTTGCTCGGTTGCCCACTACCCGGGTCGCCGAGCATGCCCGAGACGCCGGAAGGTTCCGAGGTTGCAATGAGAGCCGCAAAGGGACCAGCTGCCGTTAAACTCACGATTGCGGGAACGTATTGCCACGAAGCTACCATGCGAGTCTATTCC
>JADLCA010000245.1 GCA_020847495.1 Candidatus Hydrogenedentota bacterium
AGTAAAAAGGTAGGAGGAACTTCTTCGCGGGAGTCTCAAGCAAGTTGAGGGTTTGCGCGTTCTCCTCGTAGGGCAAGTCGGGCACTCCATTGAATGAGACCGTGCCGGTTTCGAATCCCGTGCCGTTGTCTTCGCCAAACGACACCCAGCCTTCGCGGGCCGCGTTCATGCCGTAGAAGTGGATGGGGCGTTCCCGCGTGTGGTTCATGTAACTCGCCCACATGAACGCGGCAAAGCCCAGCGGAAAACGGTCTTCGGTAGGCGTGGCGCGGAACTCGATATCCACCGCGTCGCCGCGCACGGTGTAAGTCATCTCGCTCGCGACCTTCCACGTGTTGGTCTCCGCCGGATAGCGAATGAGCGCCGAGTCCGCACTCAGACCAACCACTGTGTGCGGATCTTTGTTGGGCGTGAACATGGAGATCGCGTGGTCGGCGGCAGTGCCGTTGAAGATGTGCTCGAAATAGAGGCCCGTCGCGTCATCGCGAAAGAGATTCTGGTCAGGCCAACGGGAATGCCGGAGCGGATTGAACCCATTGCCCGAACGGCCGCGATTCGCGGGCGCGTCGAGGAAACGTCCGCGCCATGCGCCACCGGCAAGGTCCACCATGTGCCCGCCTTCCGCATACATGCGGATGCGGTGATTGGCCAACTCGACCGCCTGCAAGAGATGTTTACGGGCGTTCGTGGGTGTCACGTTTGCAAACGAGTCCTGATGAGGCAGGTCATACACCCATAGGGCGGCCAGCGGCACTTCGTTCAATTCGAGGGCCGTGATAGCCTGGAGAACCTCCCGGCGGGCGAGGTCGGGCCCGCCGCTTTCCGCGTCGTCGCGCGCCCCGAATTCTCCCACGAAGAGCGCCTTGCCCGCCGCCCTGGTGGCGTCAAGGCAGACCTGCAGCAGGTCGTCGTAGGACGTGTATGGCTGAGAGAAGTAGGCGGGATGGTCGTGAGGATAGATGTGGATCGACACAAGGTCCATTGGGCCGGGCGTCCCAGAAAGTAGCGCGTCGGCGAACTGCTCGCGCGTGTCCCGGGTCCACGTGAGTTCCTCGCGTTGATGAAACGCGGAGGGCCGGGGCAGGCTGTTTCCGGTGGTAATGGGCCGCTGTGGATCGATGGCGCGGACAGCGTTCGCGAACTCACGAAACGCGGTAACCAGCATCGCATGCCTGACATCGTCGGCTTCGCTGCGCTCCCCGGGAGTACCCTTGTGCGGGACTATGGGGGGCCGCGCAGTCGCCGCGTTGGGCAGGTCCGCGGCGAGGTTGTACTCGTTCCCGAATTCCCATGCCCAGATAGCGGGCGACTCGCGGTACCGTGTAACCACGGCCTTCGTATATTCGCGCATGAGCGCGATCGTCTTACTGTCTGGATTGCCCCACTGGTTACGTGCTTCTCCCACGGCATCCGGCACGGCGGGACTCCACCAGAAAAGGCTGGGGATCAAGCCGATTCCTGTCTCCTCCGCGCTGCGCACAACACCGTCGAGCAGCGCGAAATAGGATTCCGGATCCTCGCTGTAGCGCACCCAGTCGGCGGGCCAGAAACCGCAGGCCATGAAACGCGCGAAGGGAATGCCCCGCTTTGCCAGTTCCTGGAAGCCTTCGCGGTAACTCGTGTCGTTCGCGTCTTCCAGGCGCCGGCTGAAGGCGCTGAAGTAATTAACCCCGACCGCCCGGTACGGCGCGCCATCCCTCAGCAAAACGCCGCCTTCGCTCACGGTCAGTGGCGGCTGGAATGCAACGCCGGGCGCAGGCGCGGGTTGCCCGGCGCAGTGGAATGCGAGGATAAGGACGGTAAACACGTGGTCCATGATCGAGACTCCCTTCCTGCGTGGATCCTCATTGTAATGTAGGTGCCCTGTTGCGCTCACAATTCCCAAGGGAGGTATCATTCCAGATTGTCGATTGGGGGGCAGCGAATTGGGTCCGGTGCACCACAAATCTGCGCGGCTCTCGTTGATGGGCATTGGCGCCTATGGTAGGATTATTCTGAATGGAGGTGCCTCCTGGAGTGAATCTCATGAAGCGGACGCTTGTACTCTTGCTTGTTGTGTTGGCGTTGAGTTTCGAGTCTTCTGCCCAAGGTATTGTGGGTGACTTGCTGGCGGGCAAACTCGTCAATCCCAAGGTTGGCCAGTGGGCGTGGTATGACCTCGCCGCTGGAAAGGGAGGGAAGAAGTTCGTCGTCCGCCAGGCGATTGTCGGCGAAGAGAAGGTTGGCCGCAAAAAGGGTTACTGGGTGGAGTTTGAGATTGTTCCTGAGGTGGGTTTCCGTGCCGTATACAAGATGCTTCTGACCGGCCCCGCGAGTTCCCCGGAGAACATAATCCGGGTGATCGAGAAAAACGGGCCCGACCCTGCCGTCGAGATCGAAGTCGAGCACAACGCCGCGGCGGCGGAGCCGCCCAAGGAGCCCGAGCGGAAGTTGGTGGCTACGGAGAAGGTAAACACCCTGGAAGGCGAGGTCCAGGCGGAGCATTTCGAAGTCGAGCAAGCGGGCAAGAAGATGCACGTTTGGATCAATGAGAAAGTCAACCCTTCCGGTATTGTAAAGCTCAGTTCTATTGACGGCGAGATGACGTTGCGCAACCATGGCGAGGGCGGCGAATTCGCGGCCAGCGTGATCAAAGAGACTCCGCTGACGCCCCAGCAGGCCGCCGAGCGGCGGGAATCCGCTCCCTCCACCGAACAGCCGGAGGTGCAGACGCACACCGGCACGGGGCCCGAACCCAAGCCCGAACAGTGATGCGGGCTGGAGAAAACGCAATGAAGCGATGTTCCGTCCTGCTGACGCTGCTCTTGTGCGTGCTGCTGGTATCGTGCCAGACCCCCAAGAAGCCCGAAGCGCCCCCCACGCCTCAGGCTCACGTGCTGTTCGAGCCGGGGTGGGCGGTATCCCCGGTCCAAATGGGAGAGGGCAAGTACCCCGACCTGCTCAGCGGCGCCTGCCGCGGCGTATGGGTCAGTGGCCCGGTGTCCGAAATGAAGCGGGCCGCCGCAGGGGCAGTCGATATGGCGCCACCCCATCTCGACGAAGATGCGCGGGCCCTCACGGACGCGTTCATTGTCATCGAATGCCACCTCGTATCCGAATTCGGAGATATGAGTGTGGCGTATGATACCGTGCGTTTGAGGGGAATCGACGTGTACCTGGAGACGCCCGACGGCACTCGGATCCGGCCGATCCAAAGCCGCAGTTTTGGCACGGTGAAAGAAGAGCCTGCGGGTGCCCTGAAGCGCTTCAGCCTCACAACCGTGGTCATCTTCCCGCGCCAGGACTTGATTGCCGGAATGCCGTCGCTCAGCGCGGCGGCGCCCAGCGCGCGGCTCGTGCTCGAGGGCCACGACAGTTCGTTCTTCTTCGAGTGGGGCGCCTTGCCGGCCGGCCAGGAGGGACTGCGCGCCCCGACGCAGGAAGAGGCCCTCTACGTTACGAAACTGGGCTATTACGAGCTGTACACCGGGATCCGGCGGCTGGCCCACATGGTGGACTGACCGGTCGCGCACCGGCACCGGCACCCGAATTGGGCCCGAGTTCACTTTCCCTGTCCACGACTCCGCCGCGTGCAGCGTTATAACGGTGACAGTGCCGCGCATAAGAGCGGCGTCTCACATGAATAAAGGAACCCAACGATGAGTCTCATGAAACATGCGCGAGGGATGGCCGTGCTGCTGGCGGCGGGTCTCCTGGGCGGGGCTGTGGTCTCGCTGGTACAGCCATGGGCCGCAGCGAGCGCCGAACAGGTCCTGCTGCCGCCGATTTTTCAGGAGGGCGCCACCTTGCTCAGCCCGGTAGGGCGGATCGAAATCAAGGAGATCCAGGGCGCGTGGATTCGCGTGAAGAGCCTTCACCCGCTCGCCGCCAGCGATCCGGACGCGCAGTGGATGTATGTGCCCGCAATCCAGGGCACCTGGATACCGGAAGACGCGATGCCTGCCGACACCACGCGTTGACCTGTGTTAACATCGGTGCGCACCGACGCCTGGGCGAATTCGCGTACCTGGGAGTAGTTCGATGACGAGGAATGCGTTCGTTTGCGCCGTGCTTGTGGCAGGGACCGTACTGCTTTGTCCATTCGCTCAGGTTCCCTCCATCGCGGAACCGGCGCAGAGAGCGCCCGCGGCGAAGCCTCTGGCGGCGGACCGGCTCCCTGCGCTCGCCAAGGCATTCGAGGCAAACGCCATCACCGGACAGGACAGCAGCGGCAGACGGTTTGCCACTATCCGGCGAAAGTCGGTCGACACCTATTCGCTTCTGGACGCGCTTGGTTTGAAAGAGCAGGACGTCATCCGGCTGGTGAACGGCGCGCCCGCGGGCGGCAAGGAAGCCGTGGTGGCGCAAATCAAGAATGCCAAACCGGGCAGCGATCTGAGCTTCACTATTGACCGCGCGGGAGTCTCGCACACTCTGCGGTTCCAGATCGAAGGCGTGCCTGGTACCAGCGCCGCGCAAAATCCCGGCTCGCCGAAGGACAACGCCCTCGTCGTGCGGGAAGACGCGTTGGAGAAGGAGTGGGGCGACCAGGACCCGTGGTTGCTGCTCGTGATGGCCGCCCCCGAGATGGTAAGCGACACGCAGGGCAACATTGTCGGAGTGCGGTCGCAGGCCTTCGGGGACATTGGCGTCACGCGCATGTTGGGCCTGAAGAACGGGGACATCATTCAGTCCGTGAATGGCTACCCGGTGAATAGCGAACAGGCCATCTTCGATCTGGTGAACCGGCTTGAAGGTGAGCGCAATTTCACGGCGAAGTTGCTGCGGGGCGGCCGCCCAATGACGTTGAAATACCGGCTCGAATGAAGGCGAGCCGTATAGCGGGAGGACCTATGGATTTCGCGTATTCGAAAGACCTTTGGGTGCAGGCGAACAATGTGCTGGTCGGCGGGGTGAACAGCCCCGTGCGCGCGTTCAAAGGCGTGGGAGGCGACCCATTCTTCGTAGCGTCGGGCAAGGGTCCGCGCATTACCGATGTCGACGGGAACGAGTACATCGATCACGTTCTGTCGTGGGGGCCGCTCGTGTTGGGTCACGCCCATCCTCACGTCGTGGATGCCGTGACGGAGGCCCTGCGCAAAGGCTCCAGCTTTGGTATCCCAACGGAGGCCGAAATCCGCCTCGCCGAGCGCATTATCGAGTTGGTGCCTTCCATCGAGAAGGTGCGCCTGGTCAA
>JADLCA010000246.1 GCA_020847495.1 Candidatus Hydrogenedentota bacterium
AATACATAGCCGTGCTTCTGGCCATTGCCCAGGACTTGGTCAATGAACGGGGGCGTCGCACCCGCGCCATCCGGGTCAGCCAGTTCAGCCAGGGAGCCGTAGTCGCCCACGCCGTCCGTATCCGTGTCCACGAACGCGGCCGTCTGGAACGCTACTTCACCCGTCGAAATCGTGCGCATGGCGCCTGCCGCGCCCGCTTCATTCGCGCTCATGCGGGAGCGCAGCAGGTTCGGAATGGCAATCGCCGCGATAATCGCGATAATCGCGACCACGATCATCAACTCAATCAGCGTGAAACCGGACTTCTTCGAAAGAGCTTTCATTACACAACCCTCCTGAGTTCCAAGACTTTCCTCAATTCCTCGGGCGGCCCACCAAGGCCGGCCCGTTCCCTTCAACTTTCGGAACATGGAAGGGCAATCGCCGTGCCAACTATCACAGACAAAGTCCAAGTGCTTTCCAGGAAACAAGTTGAATTTCCGCGAGCTATCGACGACTGTAGTGAAGCAGGGTTGGATTCTGGACCATGGCGGTACTGCGGCGACGTTTTTTGTCACCTTCAAACTGCGGATCCACTGGCCCATGTGACAAGTACTTGCTTCGGAATTGAGGATTCGAAGACATCCCCACGGGACCGTGCAATCTGCGTATAATGTAGAAGGGAGAGCATGAAGGAGGTGGCGGTGAGCAAGAAGGGGATACGGTGGCTGTACGGCGAGCTTCCCGATTTAGTTTCCCGGGGACTTCTTACGGAAGACGCCGCACAGCGGCTACGCGACCATTACGGGAACCCAGAAGAAGAGCGGCGGCTCCCTATTGCGCTCATTGTGTGCAGCGTGCTCGGGGCAACACTGGTTGCTTTGGGTATCATTCTGATGCTCGCGCACAACTGGGAGTTCATGTCGCGCGGGGTGCGGACGTTCGTGGCTTTTGCGCCGCTCCTCACTGGGCAGGCCCTTGCAGCGTATGCGATCGCACGCAAGAGCTGCTCCCCGGTTTGGGCGGAGAGCACCGGCGCCTTTCTGGCCCTCAGCATCGGCGCGTGCATCGCACTCATTGGCCAGACCTACCAAATCCCCGGCGACTTGGGGGCATTTCTGTTGACCTGGGCGCTTCTGGGCCTGCCGTTGGTGTACCTGCTGAACGCCAGCGTTCCGGCGGTGCTGTACATGGCGGGCATGACGGGATGGGCGATCTACCGGGAGTCCACCAACGATCCATCCGAGTGGTATTGGCTCCTGCTGTTGCTGGTTGTACCCCACATTACCATCGCATACCGCGAGGACCGCTTCGGGCTCCGCTCGACGTGGCTGACCTGGGCGTTTTGCGCGACCCTGTGTGTGGCCACGGGCTTCGTGCTGGAAAGGTCTCTGCCCGGTCTTTGGATCGTCGTGTATTCCAGTTTGTTCACTTCGATATACCTTGGCGGGGTCGTCTGGGCCGGGCCTGCCAAGGCGTTTTGGCGGCGCCCCCTGAGGACCATCGGGGGAGTGGGGATTTGCGTCATGGCGTTGCTGCTGAGTTTCGAGTGGCCCTGGCACGAAGTCGGCTGGTACCACTATCACAGCGGCATCGAAAGTGAGACCCTGGGGCTTGTACACGATCTCGCCGTGCTGGCGCTGTACACCGTTGTGGCCGTGGTGCTGCTGGTGAAGGTGCTGGGTTCTGCAAACCGCTTGCCCGCCGTGCTGGGGGTGACGCCGATTGTCGCGACCTTGGGTTACGTCATGGCATCGGCCTACGAACTCGAGACTCCGCCGATGCTGCTCTACAACGGCTACCTGCTGGCGCTGGGAGTCGGGGTGACGGCGCTGGGCCTGCAATTGGGGCGGTTGGGCACGTTGAACGCGGGTCTGGCGATCATGGCAGCGTGGATCACAGCCCGCTTCTTTGACAGCGACATGGACTTCGTTACGCGGGGCATCGTGTTTATCCTGTTGGGCGCCGGGTTCCTTGGCGCGAACCTGGCCATGCTGCGCCGAAGGAGGACGGCATGAAAGCATCAGCGCGACTGGGACTCCTGGCCGCGGTGGCACTGGCCCAGATCGCCGTGCCCGCGAACATGATCCTCTCTCTGGAGAGGACCCTCTCGGAGGGGACGCTGTGCCGGTTTCGTACCGCGCCGGTGGACCCTTACGATGCGTTCCGAGGGCGTTACGTGCGGCTGGCTATCGAGGAGAGCAGCGGGCCGCTGCCCGAGGGACCTATTCCAGAACCTGGGCAAACGGTGTACGCCCGGATCGAAACCGATGCGGAAGGAATCTCTAAGATCGCGGAGGTCCTCCTGGATCCGCCGGACCAGGGAGTCTACATCCGCGCGACGGCGGGGTGGGCGGATACAGGCCAGCGCATTCTTCACGTGAACCTGCCGATTGACCGGTATTACATGAATGAGTGGAAAGCACCTGCCGCTGAACAGGCGTATTGGGACCAAAGCCGGATGGCCCAGCGCAACGCCTTTGTGCACGTGCGGGTGCGCAACGGCGAGGCCGCCGTGGAAGGGTTGTATATCGGCGCCGTCCCCATTGAAGAATATGTCGCGCAACAGTCCGAACCGTCAGGAGGGAACGAACCATGAATAGCAAGCTTCATGACAAGCGCGTTCTGGTCCTCGGAGGTCTGGGCTTTATTGGCAGCAATCTGGCCCTCAAGTGCCTGGAATCGGGCGCCCATGTGACCGTATACGATTCTCTGATGGACCATGGCGGAGGCAACATCGCGAACCTCGACGAGCACCCATCGATTCGCGTGGTGATAAACGATATACGCGACGTGAATCTGGTCGACAAGGCAACCCGCGATCAGGACATCATCTTCAATTGCGCGGGGCACACGTCGCACGCGTATTCGATGCGCGATCCCTATCTGGATATCAACATCAACTGCACGGGCTCCATGAACGTCTTGGAAAGCGTGCGGCGCGCGAATCCGCGTGCGCGCGTCGTCTACCTGGGCACGAGTACGCAGTGCGGCCCGATGGTTCATGTGCCCATGGATGAGACCCACCCCGAATTCCCGCTCGATATTTACTCCGCGAACAAGAGCGTAGCCGAGAAATACCATCTGATCTATCACCGGGCCCATGGGTTGCGCACCACGGTCGTTCGGCTGGCCAATATCTACGGCCCGCGCGCCAACATCCGGAGCAGCGATGCGGGGGTGCTGAACTATTTTATCGGCCTCGCACTCCAGGGAAAGGACCTGACAATCTACGGCAAGGGCGAGCAGCGCAGAAATGTGCTGTACGTGGACGATTGCGTCGATGCGCTGCTGAAAACCGCCTTGGATGACGCGACGATCGGCGAAGTCCTTTTCGCCGCGGGCGATGTGGAGCATTCCATCACCGAGTTTGCGGAGATGGTGGTCGCGGTGTTCGGTTCGGGCGGCGTGACGCACGTGCCCTGGCCAGCCGATTGGCGGCAGATGGATGTGGGCGACGTCTCCATCGCCAACGACAAGATGCGCTCGCTGCTGGGCTGGTCCCCAAAGACAACCTTGCGCGATGGATTGGCCCTCACCAAGGAATTCTTCGAATCCCGGCTCCAAACCTATCTCGGCGAGCGCCGCTGGGGGGTGATGGCGCACTGAAGGGTGTGCGGCGCAAGGGCTTCTACGGAGGCGGCAATGGGCAACCTGTGACCTCTGGCGGCACCACATTCGTTTGGGACATCCGCCGCCAGTCCATTGCCCGCGTTCGAGATACTATCCCGTATATGGCATCCATGATATGATGACTGCAGTATCAGTCGGATCAAGAGGACGCCCGCCGAGATTGGCGAAGGCGGCGCGTTCCTTGCCAAGAGGAGCGGGGGCCGTTGGTCCGCGTGACTGATGAGGATTGCGCGATGATGCGAAGTCCCAAGACCAGATACGTGCGCGAACAGGTACGCGCGTGGGGCTTACTTGTCATGGCACTGGCGCTCATTGCGGGACTGGGCGGTTTCCTTTCACACCATTCCTACTTCCGGGAGGATACGCGGCAACGCGAGCAATTGCTCACGCAGGCGAGCATGCTTTCACAGGCCGTCAATATAAGGCGCATCAAGACCCTGAAAGGCGACTCAGGCGACCTGGAATCGCTCGACTATCAACGTCTCAAGGAGCAACTGGGCCTTGCACGGTCCGCCAATACCCAGTGCAGGTTTCTGTATCTTTTGGGAAAGCGCGGTGACGAAGTGTTCTTTCTTGTGGACTCCGAGCCTGCCGGATCAAAAGACTACTCACCTCCCGGCCAGATTTTCACGGAGGTGCCCGATGCCACCCGTGGCGCCTTTGAGACCATGAAGGGGATCGTGGTGGGTCCCGTACGCGACCGGTGGGGCACGTGGATGAGTGCGGCCGTACCCATCATCGACACGGAATCGGGAAAGGTGGCCGCGCTATTCGGAATGGATTGTGATGCCCACGATTGGCGGTTACGTCTTGCCGGTCACACGCTGCCATCTGTCCTGATCTCCGGGTTGCTTGCGACTATTGTGATCGCGTTCTTCGTACAATCCAGGGGTTCGCTCGAGGCCTTGAGGCGAATCGCAGCTTCATACGAGGCCGTCCGGGAGAGTGAGGCGAAGGTTTCGAGCGTGCTCCGGGCGGCCCCCGTAGGCATCGCCGTGGCGGAGAAGGACATGTTCGCGGATGTGAACGATGCCCTCTGCGACATCACCGGGTATGCTCGTGAGGAAGTCCTTGGGCTCCCCGTGTGCAGCATCTATGCCTCCGAAGAGGACCGCATCCGCGCGGAAGAGGAGGTCGCCCGTCAGACGGCGGAGAAGGGTACGGGAACGGTGGAAACGCTGTGGCGGCGGAAAGACGGCGCCATCATCGACATCATCCTCTCGAGCACGCCGCTGGACCGGAACAAGCCCGAGGGCGGCCATACGTTTACAGCCATGGATGTCACCGAGCGTAAGCGCGTGCAGGTGGCCCTTCAGCGCCAGGTGGCATCACTCGCCAACCCGATGGATGACGCGGGACCGGTCCGATTCGCCGAACTTTTTGCCGTCGAGGATATTCAACGTATCCAGGATGTCTTCTCTGATGCGACGGGGGTGGCCTCCATCATCACTGATCCGGATGGAACACCCATCACGCGGCCCAGCAACTTCTGCCGTCTTTGCATCGACGTGATCCGAAAGACGGAGAAGGGGCTCGCGAATTGCTTCCGGTCTGATGCGGTAATCGGCCGAAGGAACTCGGAAGGACCCATCGTGCAGCCTTGCCTGAGCGGCGGGCTGTGGGACGCGGGGGCAAGCATCACGGTGGGCGGCCGGCACGTCGCAAATTGGCTGATCGGCCAGGTGAGGAATGAGGCGCAAAACGATGAGTGGATGCTGCGCTATGCGGAGGAGATAGGCGCGGATCGGGAGGAATTCCGGCGGGCACTGGCGGAAGTCCCCATCATGTCGCAGGAGAAGTTTACCAAAGTAGCCGACGCCCTGTTTCTATTCGCGAATGAGCTATCGCTGAAGGCGTACCAGAATCTGCAGCAGGCGAGGTTCATCGCCGAAAGGAAACGCACAGAGAAGGAGCGGGAGAAACTGGAAGCCCAGTTGCGGCAGGCGCAGAAGATGGAAGCGGTAGGCCAGCTTGCAGGAGGCATCGCGCACGATTTCAATAACCTCCTGCAGGTAATCCTCGGGCAACTGGAAATCACGTTGGGTCATGACGGCCTGGATGCGAGGACTCGGGAGCGTCTCGCCTCGGCGAGCGAGGCCGCGGGGCGGGCCGCCGAGTTGACGCGTCAGTTACTGGCCTTCGGGCGGCGGCAAATCATCCAGCCCGTCAATATCGATCTCAACGCGCTCATTCAAGGACTCCTGAGCATGGTCCGGCGCTGTATCGGAGAACACATCGAGCTGCATTTTCTCCCGGACAAACAAATCCGAACTGTGCACGTGGACCGCAGCCAAATCGAACAGGTCGTGATGAACCTCTGCGTGAATGCGCGGGACGCCATGCCGTCGGGTGGTACGCTGACGATCAGAACGGAGAATGCGACCCTGGACGCGGGGTTCTGCGAGGAGCATCCGTGGGCTATGGAAGGGCAGTATGTGCTGTTGATCGTTTCAGACACCGGCCACGGCATGGACGAGGAAACGCGCGCCCAGATGTTTGAGCCTTTCTTCACCACGAAAGACCTGGGGCATGGAACGGGGCTTGGGCTGGCCACGGTGTACGGGATTGTGAAGCAGCACAACGGATTGATCCAGGTTTCCAGCGCACCGCGCGAAGGGACTTCGCTCAAGATCTACATCCCCTGTGCCGAGCGTACGGTCAATGGCGCGATTCCACACGAAACGCCCAGTGCCGCAGTCGGGGGCCAAGAGACAATACTCGTGGCTGAAGACGAAGACATCGTGCGCAAACTCGTGACGCACATTCTGGAGAGCGCGGGCTACACGGTGTTGGCCGCATCGGATGGAGAAGAAGCCGTGCGCCTGTTCAACGAACATGACGGCCGTATCGATTTGGCCCTGTTCGATGTGATTATGCCCCGCTTGGGTGGCCGTGACGCCATGGAACGCATCCGCGCCCAACACCCCGGGGCGCGCTTCCTGTTCAGCAGTGGATACAGCGAACACGCGATCGACACCAACTTCGTGATCCAGGAGGGCTTGCGCCTCATCAGCAAGCCCTACTCGAAAACCGACTTGCTGCGCGCGATTCGGAAAGAGCTGGACGCGCGCGCGGTCTCCTGACACTGCGCAGGGGACTCTCCTCTTTCACCTTCCCTCGCGCCTTTCAGAAAATTCAGGCAGCCAGCCCCCCGCCCGGGCGCGGCTGCGTCCCCGCAGGGGCTGGCTCAA
>JADLCA010000247.1 GCA_020847495.1 Candidatus Hydrogenedentota bacterium
GCTGGATGTCGCGGGTTCGAAACCCGTATCCCGCTCCATTTCTTTTTCTCCCCAGAGAGACAAGCCATAAGAAAGACCCATTCCAGGGTTAATGGCTGTAAATCAATCCATACATACGATCAACACTCCAGCAGTGCACTTTATCCAGCTACCCATGAACTGAAGGGCCGAAAAGTACCTGGCGACTCATATGTCAATCAAAACTACTGAAAATCCAAGCGAAAGCGAGAATCTCACCCGCCGTATCACCAGCAGAAGCCATTCAAATAAATGACTTTATGCAGGATAGTGAATTCAGTGGATAAGGTAAAGATATGACAGCAAGATTCAACAAGGAACGGTATATCCAACATAACCTTGCCCGAAACTGGCCGGTCTCACGAATAATTACTAAACATAATATATATTATCAGACGTAAAATAGAACAAAAAAGAAAGAGAACCTACTCTCAGAATCATGGCGACCGGGTCTGAATTAAATGAAATGATGTAGTGTTTGGTTTACTATATACTACTCGACCCTGCGGACTCTGCCCCTATCCTGGACCGGGTCAGCTTGGCTTGGCAAGGTCGCCCAAAATGCCCTTCAGTGCAACCTGAATGCGAACCAGGTTCTTGAGTAGTTCGGCATCGCCCTCGTCTGCGGCCTGTCCTGCGCGAATGGAGTCCACGGCAAACAGGTAGGCCGCCTGGAGCGCGTAGGCCTGGGTGTCCACGCGCGTGCTGGACTCCTCGATGTCGCGGAGACGGGCGTTGACTGAGGCAACGATCTGGAGTGTGGTTTTCTCATCCTGGAACACAGGAACCTGGACAGTCTTCCCTCCCAGCTTCACTTGGATGAGCTGCTCCTTGGTCATGGCCTGTATTCCGCGCGTAAAGCTTTGATGCTGCTTAGAATCTCTTGGAGCTGCCCCTTCAATTTCTGCTGGGTATCCCGGAGGCTGGCGTTTTCCTCTTCCACTTTCGAGAAGTCCTGCGAACCCCGCTGCAAAGTAACCACTTCTTTACGCAGGCGCCACTGCTCGATCCGCAGTTCCTCCTGCTCGTCCCGTAAAGAGTTCATCTCTTCCGCACGCTCGCGGACGGTTTCCTGCAATTGCTCGATTAGCGAGTTGAGTTCAGTCAGTGTGTCTCGTAGGCGTGCGTTCATCTGAGTTCAGCTTGGAGCGTGTCCCGCAGGTTCTTTAGTATCCGGTCCCAGGTCTTCTGAGTATCCTTGTCGGTAAGCGTGCGGTCAGTGGCCTGAAAGGTCAGGCCGAGAGCAAGACTCTTCTTGCCTTCGGGAACCTGCTTACCTGAGTATACGTCGAAGACGCTGACTTGCCTCAGCAGATCTCCGCCGGCATCCCGGGCGATTTGAAGGACTTGCTCCGCCGGAACGGCGGCGTCCACCACCACCGCCATGTCCCGCAGGGATGGTGGATACACGGAAAGGGCCGTGAAGTGACGTTTTGACCGGGGCAGGTTCAGCATGGCGTCAAGGTCAATGTCCACCAGGTAGACCGGCTGGTCTATGTCGAATCGGCCCAACACTTCCTCCGATACACTTCCGACGTACCCCAGAACGGTATCGTCACACGAAAACTGCGCCGAATGGCGAGGCTTCAGGGGTCCGGAGGCGGCGAAGGACATCAGGGATGCTTCAATTCCACAGGAGACAAACAGTGCTTCGGCAAACCCCTTGGCGTCAAAGAAGTCGACCTTTGCGCCCTCGACACCCCAATGGGCGTCGGCCCGTGAACCGGTGAAAACAAGACAAAGGCGGAGGTGCTGCGTGGGCAGTTCGTTGTTTTCTGTCTTAGTGTAAATATTTCCAACCTCGAAGGCATGTATATCAGACACGCCGCGACGTAGATTGCTCGCAAGAACGGCAAGGACACCAGGAATAAGTGAGACTCTCATGCCGGCATGGTTCTCAGAGAGAGGATTCTGGAGCATGACCATGCCCTTCAAGTTCTCCCCCATTCCGGCCTTCTCAAGGTCCGATGGATTTCCAAACGAGAGGTTCATCATTTCCGTAAGGCCCAAGCCTGACAGAAGCCGGCGCAGTTCCCTGACTTCTGTCTCACGGGGCGCGAGCACCACCTCTGTCTTCCTGACCATTGGGAGTCTCGATGGGATATTGTCGAAACCGTGAAGGCGGGCAATCTCCTCGATGAGGTCCGCTTCCATTGACACGTCATGGCGCCAGGACGGCACGCCTGCGGTGCAGGATTCAGGGGATCGTTCCCTGACATCGAATTGGAGCTTGGTGAGAATGTCGCGCTGGGTGGCCGGAGGCACCTCAGCCCCCAACAGGACGCCCGTGCGCTTGTAGCGCAATGTTAGTTCCAAGGGGGGCCTCATCCCGGGGAATTCGTCTAGTTGCCCGCGCAGAACTTGGGCGCCGGCAATCTCCTGAATGAGCTTTGTCGCGCGCTCCATCGCGAAAGCTGCCATTTCAGGGTCGGCACCGCGCTGGAAGCGGGCCGAGGCTTCGGTCTGAAGACCCAGGATTCGTGAAGTGCGGCGAACGGATTGAGGCTGGAAGACCGCGCTTTCGAGGAGGATTTCCGTGGTTGAGTCCCCCACTTCACTTTTCAATCCGCCCATGACACCGGCAACCGCAACCGGGTGCTCGGCATCGGCGATGACGAGCATCTTTTCATCGAGCGAACGCGATTGTCCATCAATTGTTTCAATTGTTTCGCCATGTTTCGCTGTTCGCACGATTATGCGGTTTTTCAGGAGTTTCTGGAGGTCAAACGCGTGCAACGGGTGGCCCGTTTCGAGCAGGATGTAGTTCGTGATGTCCACAATGCTGCTGATCGCACGCTGGCCTGCGTGGACCAACCGTTGCACCATCCAAAGTGGAGAAGGCCCAACTGTCACGCCTTTCATGACGCGGCCGATGTAGCGCGGACAAAGGGTTGGGTCCTCGATGGTAACGGATGCGACGCTGGAGGCGAGATCATCTGCCTCCGTCAGCGAAGAATCAGGTAGATGGAGGGACGTACCCAGAGCGGCGGCGACTTCACGGGCCACGCCGATCATGCCAGCCCAGTCTCCCCGGTTCGGGGTAACCTCGATCTCCAGAATAACATCGTCGAGGCCCAGCAAAGGGACTGCATCCTCGCCGATCGGGAAATCCTGGGAGAGAATGAGGAGACCCGCGTGGTCCTGGCCAAGTCCAAGTTCGCGGGCGGAACACATCATGCCCTGCGACTCGACACCGCGCATCTTGCGGCGGCCGATGGTGAAATCGCCGGGTAGGGTCGCGCCGACGACGGCAGTGGGTACACGATCGCCGACATTCATGTTTTTGGCGCCGCAGACAATCTGGAGCGGATCTCGTTGACCCACATCCGTTTGACATACGACGAGCTTGTCGGCATCAGGGTGCGGTTTAATATCCAGGATCTTGCCGATGCGTATCCCGCTGACGCCTAAGCCCGGGCGCTCGACGGACTCGATCTCGAGCCCTAGCATGGTGAGGCGGTGCGCCAGGTCATCCGGGCTCAAATCAAAGTCGACAAGTTCTTTCAACCAACGGTAAGAGATACGCATATTAGAACTGCTCCAGGAAGCGCATGTCGCTTTCGTACAGGTAAGTTATGCTGCTGATGCGGTGGCGAACCATGGCGATACGGTCGACGCCGAGTCCGAAGGCGAACCCTGTGTACTTCTCCGAGTCGTATCCCGCGTGTTTGAACACCTGAGGGTGGACCATGCCGCACCCCAGTATTTCCATCCACTTCGTTTGGGAGGCTCCCCCGCCCTTGTCGGAGGTCCATAGAATGTCCAGTTCAGCCGAAGGCTCGGTGAAGGGGAAGAAGTGGGGGCGGAACCGCATCTGGATGTCCTTGCCGAACAGGCGATGGATGAAGTGCATGAGGGTGCCTTTGAGGTCCGCGAAGCCGACGCCCTCGTCCACGAGAAGTCCTTCGATTTGGAAAAACATGGGGCTATGGGTCGCGTCGGCGTCCACCCGGTACACACGCCCGGGGGCCACGACGGCCACGGGGGGCTGCATCTTTTCCATCACGCGCATTTGAACGGGGGACGTATGGGTGCGCAAGACGACCCCGGGACGCACGAAGAAGGTATCGTGGAGGTCGCGGGCGGGATGGTCCGGCGGCGTGTTGAGCGCGTCGAAGTTGTAGTACTCGGTCTCAATCTCAGGACCGGTGGCGACCTGAAATCCCAGCTCCGCGAAGATGCCGACGATTTCCTCGGCGATCTGCGAAATGACATGCAGATGGCCAAGCCGCGGGCGTCTGCCGGGGAGCGTCACGTCAAAGAAGTCCTCGCGGCCGGAGCGGGCCTTTTCAATGGCCTGCAGGTCGTCGAACTTCTGGTCCAACGATGCCGTGAGCTGCAGCTTCAGCTCGTTGGCGGCCTTGCCGAGTGCTGGGCGCTCTTCGGGCGAGGCCTGGCTGACGCTCCGCAGCAGGCCCGTGAGGACGCCTTTCCGGCCCAGGAATTTCACGCGCAGTTCTTCGACGAGCTTCAGGGAATCCGCCCGGTTGATCTCTTGCAGGGCTTCGACGCGCACCTGCTCCAACTGCTCAATCATGTAGACTCCTTTAGACTATTGAAAGAGGGCCGTGCCCACGCGGATTTCCGTGGCGCCTTCTTCGATGGCAACTTCAAAATCGCCCGACATGCCCATGGAGACTGCGGGCAGTGCGTGTACACGGGCCAATTCGCGCAGGCGTTGGAAGACCGGGCGGACGCATTCCGGGTCATCTACCAAAGGGGCCATAGTCATCAGGCCCTCCAATTGGAGAAACTTTAAGGCGGACGTCGCTTTCAGGAAGGAACCGAGAGCCGCCGGTTCCACGCCGTGCTTCGTTTCTTCGCCGGAGACGTTGACCTCCACAAGGACATGTACCGGAGCGCCGTACTCTTCCCCGCGCTTGTTCAAAGCCTCAGCGAGTTCAAGGCGGTCGACCGAGTCCACGCGCTGGAATAGGCGCACAATCTCAGGGGCTTTCCTACGCTGGACGGAGCCGATCATATGCCAGCGTATGTCGCCGGGAAGCGCAGCGATCTTAGGTTCGGCATCGGCCACGCGGTTCTCGCCGAAATCGCGGACGCCAAGCGCGTACAGTGCGCGGGCTTCTTCAGTAGTCTGGCCTTTGGTCACTGCCACGAGGGTGACGGCACCCGGGTTCCGGCCCGCGCGGCGGCAGGCGGCGGCCATCCTGGAGTGGATGACCTGCAGGTTTGCCGCGATCCTATCGGAAACCGATGCCATTTGCCCCCTTCTCGTCTACGATACGCGTGAAACCGATGGTAGTGGGTGTATGGCCGCTCTTTCAACCCGAAGCGGCAGGCGCCCCGTGAGTTTAGCCGGCTTTCCCGGTCAAGTGCTTGGGCATCATCGGCAATTTGCCCATGGAGTGAATTGCGGGATGAAGACCCGAGCCGCCTCGAAAGCCCAAATACCCCTGTACCCATTCGGGCGGCCATGCACACGGGTGAGACATCACTCGCGGGCGCCCGCGGGTTTGAACCGGAACTTGCGTTCGCGCGCTACTGGGCGGGCGGAGTGTAGAGCTTGGAGGCAAGCGCAGGCTTGGGGTTCGCGACACGGATCCACGTGTCCCCCACTTTGACCTTGATGTTGCCATCCAACTTGTCCAGGGCCTTTCCGATTTCCGGATGGTTGTAGAGCAGCTCGAAGAAGGCATCCGTGTCGCGGATGACCTCGGTGGCTTCTGACGAGGAGCCTTTGGCCACTTCCGTCCACGTGCCTTCGCTAAACTCGAAGTGCCTGCCCCCGATCGATTTGGGGAGGTGCCGGGTATACTCAAGCTGAATCTGCTCACGCTCGAGCTGGCGAACCTCGGTCACGGCCAAGGGCTCTTGAGCCAACTGCTTTGCCTCGACCATGAGCTTGGTGCCTTCGTCCCAGTACTCGTCGCTGGCCCAGCGGGCGCGGTCGAAATCAACCCACGCTTCCACGTAACGCTTCTGCTGGAGTTTTTCTCTGCCGTTCAGGAGCAGCACCCTGGCCACGGCGTAGACTTCGGATTGCTCGGACGCGTCGGCAATCGCCTGCCAGAACTGGCGGGCAGCCTCGTAGCCGGCGGTTTCGGCCTCGCGGGCTTCCTGTGCCTTGGTGTTCCATTCCTGCGCACGGGTCGTATCGCCCGCGGCCGAGGCTCTTGCGGCCAGCTCTTCCGCGGCGCGCGCCTTGAATGACGCCCATTCGGCGTCCCGTTCCTTGATGGCGCCTTCCATCAGCTTGATGAAACGGGGAGCGACTTCGTTTTGGGGCTGCCAGGCGGCGTAGTCCTCCCAGCCCTTCTTGGATGCCTCATAGCGTTCGTCTTTGCCGAGAAGCCGATAGAGCTGCCGGGGTACCCAGCGGTCGTGGTAGAGGCGGTTGGCTTCGGCGAGGTACTCGACGGCCTTGGGGGTGTTGTGCAGTTTCTCGTCATAGATGCCGTAGCCGAGGTCGAAGTAGATCTTGTATTCACGGGGGTTCTTGCGGATACCGTCCTCGAGGAATGCGATTCCGCTGTAGTAGAACTCCTCTTTCTCTCCCAGCCAGTCCGTATATTCCGGGTAGTATTCTCTCAACTCGTAGGGAGTGTCCATCAACTTGGCCGTGGCGTTATACGCGAGGTGCCAGGCCCCGACCAGGAACGCGTCGATGAAGGTCGGGTCCAGCGTCACGCAGGTCTTCATAAGGGGAAGCATGCGGTGCATGACGCCCTTATGGTAGAGCTTGTCGACTTCGAGCCAGACCAGGTTTGCGGCCATCTTGCGGAATCCGAGGAACATATTGGCGAGGCTGACGGTGGTGCCGCGTTCTTCATAGAGGCCGGAGAGATGCAGCTGGGAACCGGAACTGGTGAGGGTGCCCTCACGCAAGGCAGTGAGAAACTCCGCACGAAGAGGCGCCATGTCAGAACTGAGGGCGAGTGCCCACAACTGCTTGTCGCGGCTGATCTGTTCGGGAGTCTGGATGAGCCCTTCTTCCTTGGCGGTTTCGGCTTCTGGATCGGGGGGCACCGCAGTGAAGCGCACGATCTTCGGATAAGGGTCGCCGTTCTGGTCGTAGTCCCGTTCGCCCACGGGGATATCAGGCAGGACCGGATCCGATTTTTCAATGAGTTGGCGGAACAGGCGGGCATCGACGCCTTCGTTTTCGTCGGCACCTTCAATGCTTGTGCCGGGAATACCGAAAATCCGAACCTGGGTGCAGGCCGATAGCA
>JADLCA010000248.1 GCA_020847495.1 Candidatus Hydrogenedentota bacterium
AACATCCCAGGATTCAGTATGTATGCCTCGTCGGAAAAGGACGTGTGGCACAGGCGCCCTCGCCTGTGTCTTGATTGACTTTCCGGGATTCGAAGGCACGGAGCAGAAGCTGATTATGGCAGCCCGGATCAGTTCCTGACCAGCGCCTTTTCCACGGTCTGCCGTACCGTGGCGCCCTTGAGTTTCTCCACGAGCATCAGAGCAAAGTCCATCGCCGTGCCGGGTCCGCGCGAGGTGACAATCCTGCCGTCGCACTCCACGGCGCTGCCCGTGTACGTCATGCCGGGCACGCTCATCTTGTCGAGGAAACCGGGATAGCTCGTCGCCTTCTTTCCGTCGATCACGCCTGCTTTCGCGAGCACGATCGGCGCCGCGCAGATGGCCCCCGCGAACTTGCCGCTGTCCACCATCTTCTTCACGAGCCCCACGACACGCTCGTCGTTCTTGAGGTTGTCTGCCCCAGGCAATCCTCCCGGCAGAACCACCATGTCGTAGTCGCCCTTGAGCGCCTCGTCCAACGTCATGTCAGGCACGATCGTAACGCCATGGCTCGACTTCACCGGTTCCCCCGTCAATCCAGCCGTAACCACCTTGACATCGGCCCTGCGCAGCAGGTCGATGATGGTAATGGCTTCCAGTTCCTCGCAACCTTGCGCCAACGGTACGAGTACCTTGCTCATGGCTTGTTCCTCCTCATTGCCCCCCTGGGGCGTGCACAGCAACGTCCCGCGCGGCGGCGGTCCGTCTTGGGTGGGTCTGGACCTCAAGTCTAAACGCCACCGCCGGACCTGTCAAACTCCGGTGCCCCTGCGCTAGAATGCGGTACCGGCGCCCCGGGGGCATGGGGCGCGGCTGCCGCCACACACGTAAGGAGATTCGTATGTTGCCAATACGCCACGGGTTGATCGCGGGCATGATAATTCTGGCTCTCGGATGCGCCACGACGCACAGAGCAGGCGATCCCGCGCACGAAACCGCTGCGCAACCCAAGACCGCGATGTCCGTCACTGCGCCAATCGCCGATTGGCCATTGATGCCGGGGCCGCGTACGCTCGAGGTGACTGGCTCCATTGCCGGCATTGACCCCGCCCCGGGTTTGGCCTTGGAGAACTTCCCCCAGGTTTTGCGCCATGCCTTGATGGATGCCATTCTGACTTTTCCGCGCGCCGCTGGCGAAGCGACTGCGACGCACCGGCATACCATTGCGCTCGACTCGACGCGCGTAGCGGCTCCGCAAGGCTACGAGATCATCATCGCCGCGGGTGACGCGGGTGCGGTGCTGACCGTGGCGGCGCACGATGAGGCGGGCCTCTTCTATGCCGCACAGACGCTGCGGCAACTGGCGGCCCTCTCGCATGAGCGCGGCGTGGTCCCGGTCTGCCACATCACGGATCATCCCGATTTCCCGAATCGCGGTGTGATGCTGGACGTTGCCCGGGACAAGGTCCCGGAAATGAAGACGTTCTATGAACTCGTCGACCTGTTCGCCTCGTGGAAGTACAACCAGCTTCAGATGTACACCGAGCACACGTTCGCGTATAAGGGCCACCACACGGTGTGGGAAGACGCCTCGCCGATGACACCGGCGCAGATTCGAGATCTCGACCGCTACTGCCGCGAGCGCTACATCCAGCTCATCCCCAACCAGAACTCGTTCGGCCATATGAATCGCTGGTTATCGCATCCGGAGTATGCCGATCTCGCTGAGACGCCGAACGGTTCCGATCTGTGCCCCGTGGATCCGCGCTCCATCGAGTTGCTGCGCTCGATGTATTCATTCATGCTTCCCAACTTCTCCAGTCCCTATTTCAATGTGGGCTGCGATGAGACTTGGAGCCTTGGCAAGGGCCGCAGCAAGGAAGCCGTCGAACAGCGCGGAGTCGGGCGCGTCTATTTGGAGTTCCTGCTGAAGATTCGCGATGCGGTCAAAGAAAACGGCAAGGACATGCAGTTCTGGGCGGACATCATCAACAACCATCCCGAGCTGATCCCGGAACTGCCGAAAGATTTAACGGCCATGGAATGGGGCTACGAGGCCAACCATCCTTATGCCGAGCATACGAAACGCTTCCACGACAACGGCGTGCGCTTCTATGTCGTGCCGGGGACTTCCTCCTGGAACACCTTCCTGGGCCGCACGGCCAATGCGCTCGGCAACATCCGCAACGCTGCGGAAAACGGGATTGCGAATGGGGGAGAAGGCTTCCTGGTGACCGACTGGGGCGACGGCGGCCATTGGCAGTTCCAGCCGGTCTCGTACGTGCCTTTCCTGTATGGCGCCGCCACGAGTTGGTGTTTTGCGGCGAACAAAGATATCGATGTTGCCGCGATGGCAGACCGCTATGCCTTTTTCGATGCCGCGGGCGTTACGGGCAAGGTGGCATACGACCTCGGCAACGCCTATCAACAGACCGGCGTCGAATTCGGAAACAGCTCGGTGTTCTACATGATGCTGCAACGCCGCATCGAACAGCCGTTGAACAAGGATGGTCTTGAGCGGATCAAGGCCGAAGACCTCGACAAGACTATCGCTTACATCGACGGTGCGCTCGCGCGTCTCGACGGGGCTGACATGAAACGTCCAGATGCCGAGTTGATCAAGGCCGAGTTCCGCATGAATGCGGCTTTCGCGAAGTTCGCGTGCCGGCTGGGCGCGGCACGGATCCGCGCGGGCGGCGTGGCCACGTCTGCGCTCCCGCGCGAGCAGCGCCTTCAGTTCGCGGCCGAGCTTGAGCCCCTCCTCCCCGAGTACCGCCAATTGTGGCTGGCCCGCAACCGTTCGGGCGGACTCAAAGAGAGTGCAGGCCGCTTCGAGAATCTTGTGACGCTTCTCAAACAGTAGCTCCGGTGCGGGGAAAGGATGGTGGGCGATGCGTACACGGTTTGTAGGGTTGCTTTCCGTCTGGATGTGCGGCGTACTCTGCGCGAGTGCCATGGATTATCATGTCGCCATGCAGGGCGCCGACAGCAATCCAGGCACTGCTGAATCCCCCTTCCGCACGATTCACCATGCCGCCGAACTTATGAAAACGGGTGACACGTGTTTTATCCACGCGGGCGTGTACCGTGAAACCGTCCACCCTGCGAATGCGGGCGAGGCCGGAAAACCTATCGTATTTCGTGCGTTCGCGAATGACACCGTCGTGGTGAGCGGCGCGGACCCAGTCGAAGGATGGCAACCTGCAGGCGATGGGAAGTACAGTGCGCCCGTGGATTGGGAGTTCGAGCAGCTTTTCATCGATGGTGCGATGATGCACGAGGCCCGCTGGCCGAATGCGGAATCCGGAAGCGTCTGGCCTGTGTGGGCGGAAGCGGAAAGCGGCAGCGGCATCCGCGGCATCGTTGACCCGGATCTGCCGGACTTCGATCCGCAAGGGACGTTGATTCATGTCCTGCCTGGCCATTTGTGGGTTTCCTGGATGCGCCCGGTCACAGGGCTGGACACCGTGGATGGGAAGCGCAAAGCGCTTTTCGAAGGCTCGTGGAGCCAGGACAAGGCCTACGAGATTCGCAAAGGGACGCAGTATTACCTTTTTCGCTCCGCGTCACTGTTGGATACACCGGGCGAGTGGTATCTGGATCGCGGTGCGAAAACCGTGCGCCTGATTCCACCGGAGGGCAAGCTGGAAGGCCACCGCGTGGAGGCGAAGCGCAGGGAACTCGCCTTCGATCTCCGCGGGTGTTCGAACGTCAACGTGGAAGGCCTGCACATCATCGCGGCGACGATTCACCTCGGCGATGCGCAGGAGTGCACGGTGAGCCGCTGCCACATCCGCTTCCCATCACACTTCACCAATCCCGATGGGTGGGGCGTGCCCGACAGCGGCATCATTGTGAGCGGTCTGAGCAACACCATTCGCGAGTGTTCCATTCAATACAGCGCGGGCAATGGCGTGACCTTGGGCGGCGAGAACAACACGGTGTCCAACTGTCTCGTGCGCTACGTCGACTATATGGCCACGGACTGCGGCGCGGTGTTCGCCAGCGGACGCCACAACATCATCGAGCGCAACACGCTGTGCGAGGCCGGGCGCAGCATCCTGCTGCATCGCACGCTCAAGACGGGACGCATTGAGTACAACAACATCTTTCACGCGGGCCTGCTCACGACTGATCTTGGCAGCACTTACTGCTACAGCACCGATGGCGAAGGCACGATCATCGCCTACAACTGGGTCCACGACAACATGGCGAAGCACGTGGGCGTCGGCATCTATATCGACAACGGCTCCAGCAACTTCACCATTCACCACAATGTGTCCTGGAACAATCCGGACAGCGGAATCCGCCTCAACACGCCCTCGAACAACAACCTTGTGTACAACAACACCGTGCTCGATAGTGGCAACAGCCTCAGCTACTGGGGTCCCAACGGTGAGAAGCGCCAGCCAGGCTGCCGCGCAATCAACAACATCTTCACGGACGAGGTGGAACCGGGAGACGGAATCGAGTTGGCAAACAACTATCAGGGCAAGGAGCCGGGCATCATCTCGAAGGACGCGCAGGACTTCCAGTTGAAGGAAGGGTCTCCCTGCATCGACGCTGGCCAGCCTATCGAAGGCATCACCGGTGCCCACGCGGGCGCCGCCCCCGACATCGGCGCCTACGAATACGGCCAACCCGCCTGGAAACCCGGCCACGACTGGGGCGAGCCGCCGGTGCCGTGAGGGCGGGGTGCGGGGGCTTCACATCCCCCCCGGCCCTGCGGGCCTGCCCCCTTCAAAGGGGAACCGTGCCCTTCGGGCCGCGCGTTTTCTGCGCCAAGAGTCTACGTGCTGCCTAGAAGACAATTGGTAAACTATAGTCGTAGTGTTGCATGCGTCCCCCTTTGAAGTGGGTGTAGGGGGATGTTCTTGCGCTCTAATTGAACGAGCGGCAGAGTCGCGAAGTTTGAAGCTGCAATCACCCCGTGGGATCAAGATCGACGGGAAACTGACTGAACGTGATCCGTTGCTCCTCGGACATCTCGTGATTCTGGTCATGCGCATGCCAGACCCGATTGAGATGGGCATAGATATGGCCGAGGTCTACCGCGAAAGTGGAATCCTCGATGGACCCCGCACGCGACATTTCGTTGATAAGCTCACTCAGGTGTTCCCGCGCTTCGTCCAGTTCGCATAGCAGGAGTGCCCACGCCACGGGATTGCTATTCTGGTTGATCATCGATGATGCTCCCGCGCTATTCGATCCTGATCAGCCTGAAGTTGTCGAGGTAGACGACAGCGGGAAAGGCATCGCCCGCGCAGTCCACCGCGATGATCACGTCTGCTGGCGCAACCTCGCGCGTGAAGAAGCGGCCTGCCTTGGTGAGGAATCGCGCGCTCGGCTCGACCAGAATGGCAGTGGGACTCAGGCGAATCAACTGCTCCGCGCCGGAGGGGTCACGAACGACTTGCCACGCGGACAGGTGTACATTGACAGAAGATGGATTGTAAGCATCCACAAACAGCTCATACTCGGACGATGCATCCAGGTGTAATTCTTGCGTCCTGAAGCGGTGATTTAACGCCGTTGGCCCGGGGGCAACGGGCCATGTTAGGCGCACACAGCACCTCCCTGCTTCGGCGGGATACAGAACCGATTCCACGCGCGCCTTGCCTTGTGGTGCCCCAAAACCATCCGGGACGCCATCTGGAGACCAAGCATCGAACTCGCCGTTCACAATGAGATTGCCACTGCGGGCTGCCCGCCATCGTGGATAAAACGGCAAAGCGCCCGGGTCGGTCGTTGCATGCGTGGCCTTGGTCGCTCCCGATGGGGTCAGCCAAAGCGGAAGCAGGAGGTCAATGCCCTCCAGGTCGGTGACTTTGTAAACTCCCCGCAACAACTCAAGCGGGTCTTTCTCCATGGTCAGGCCCAGGAACTCCCTGCGGCCCCAGAGGCTTTTGGCGGGCGCCTCGTACACGGGAAGATAGTAACGGACAATGGAATCCGCTGTACCTGGCGGATCGATCTGCACGCGTTGCCGGAAATCGTTGGCCCGGTCCGCCGCCTCATAGCGGGTCCAGAACCAGAATGGACGGTCGACCTGGAATTCCAGCACAAAGTAGGAAGCGAAGACTTCGTCGTGGGTCTCACTATCATCCAACTCGCGGGTATGATCGCTGGAGAATGAGACGAGCGCTTTTCCGCCCTCCTCGCGAACTTCCGCGTTGACCGCCGTGAGCGGCAGTGCTTTGTACTGGTCGAGGAGGCGTGTCACGACGGCATCCTGGTAGACGCGTGTCGCGAGGACGGGCACCGGCGCCGCCAGCACCAGGAAGGCCGCGACCACGGCTATTCTCATCAACCCCACGCGCAACGGGATTCCGCTAGCCTGCTTCGTGGCCCCCGGCTTTCGTGCGAGCCATCGCGAGCGAAGCCTGTGCAGAATCCATCGCGGAAACTGCGTCAGCAGGAAGAAGAACGGCCACCAGAATGCTACCTCAAGGTGGAAGAAGTGCCTTTGGGCAAACTGCAGGCAGGAGTAGCCGGCGAAATACAAAATAAAGAAGAGGAACGCGAGGCCGTAACGGACGTTCATGACGCTCAACACGACTGCGCAAATGCCCGCTATGAGCATCCCGTACCCGCATTGCCACCCGAGAAGCCGCCAGCGCAATTGGAAAAGTCCGTACACGACCGGGTTCGGCGTCCACTCCTGAGAAGGGTCATCTGTGAAGTGGAGGCCGTAGTCCAGGATATGCCGGGTTGCGGCAAACCAACGGACAAGCACGTCGGAAGGGAAAGTCCTCAAGATCGAGGAGTAAACGGCCTCGCATGCACTATCGTGCTGGGGGGTGGCGAATCCGATGGGCTGTGTATTGCCGTGCCTTTGCGCGAAATCCTTTGCCATATTGAAGACGTAAGCATCCATGTACAAGGCCCCAAATGACTAGGGCACGTTTCCGATGCCCAGGGCCTCGTCAAATGGTTCCTTGAGCCCGAGAATCAGGACGTGAGAGGTGGTGCCGCCCTTCTCTTGCATCCCGCGAAGCATCGGCCAGCCCGCGGCTAGAAAACCGGTCATCAGCAGCCCTATCGCTCCCAACCTCTTCCATTTCTCGTGCCATGGATTCCCGGGAATCAGCAGAGCAAGCGTCAGGATTCCCGCTGGAACGCAGATGACGACATCTTTGCGAAAACCAAGGCCAACACCCAAGAGAACGCCCAATGCCGCGGCGAGTGCGAAACGGGACCTCCATCGCAGGTCGCACTTCACCAAATACCCCAGGATGGCGATTGAGAACAGTATGAACGGGGCCTTTGAGTAGTCGCGAAGGAATGGCAGGTAATAGAGGTTAAACGGCGACAATGTGACTGCTGCCGTGCCCACCAGCGATGGAATGAGGCCCATTACCAGCCTGAAGAGGGCGTACACCGCGACGCTGTTGAGCCCGAAAAAGACGCCATACATCGGGAGGAGCGCCTTCCACGATATCCCGAAGAAGGACCACAGCATTCCGGCGCAGTGCAACTGGTACAGCCACCGGGTCTGCAATTGGGTGAGCGGTTGCGTTCCGACGATGGAAGGAATCCCGGCGGCATCGAGAAAGGAAGTCTTCGTTGAGAGGAAGTCCTCCAAACCGGGAACGGTCGAAGAAATGGGATTCACGAAGCCATGGCCCGAGGCCAGCATGACCGCGGGGCCATATTCGCGTTGGTAGAACTCGCCATCCTCACCCCACACCGCTACGTAGGTCATGCCAAGAATGCTGGCGACGCAGAAGAGGAGGATTCCGATGGCGCACTCCGCTAACGCGCGTTTTGGTATCGCTTTGGCTGCACGCGACACCAACACACGAAGATTGCGCTCGCTCATACGCTATGATCCTGCCGGCAGAGGACTTTGCGTTCGATATACGCGGGATACCGCTGATTCAGCAGGAAGTTCCGGATACAGAACTCGCCGATGATGCAAAGTACTCCGAGCAACACGAGACACGATACCGTCACGGCGTTCAGCAGAAGGCCATTTGAGACGGTCTTCAAAATGGTCACATGCAGAAAGACATCCGCGAGCACGCGCACCATAAAGAGAAAGGCCAACACGAGACACAATCCCGCAAGCAATTGAAACGGCCTCTGCGACAGATTGACGAAGTTCTCCATGTTGAACTGCCAGAGTTTCCGGAAGGTCCAGCCGCTGCGTCCGTACGGGCGGGGTTTATGGGTCACGGGGACTTCCGTCCACTTTCCGATTCGCGCAATCACGCTTGCTGTGTTGAAGAGTTTGAATGGGCCCAGCTCAAAGGCGCGAATGACCTTCGCGTTGTAGAGCTTGAACGTGCATCCGAAATCACTCAGCGTCGTCTGCGACACCTTGCGCATGATCATGTTGGCGATCTTGGACGGCAACACGCGAAACGCGGAGTCCTGCCGGTTCTCGCGGTATCCGCTGACCAGGTCGAACCCCTCGTCGTACTTCGCCACCAGTCGCGGGAGATCCTCCGGTGCCAATTGTAGGTCGCTGTCGATAAAGAGGATGGCCTTGCCCCGGCTCCGGCACGCCCCGGCGGTCATCGCGGCGAGCTGTCCGCTGTTTTTGAAGAAGTCCACAATCGCAAAGATGTGCGGATCCTCCTGGTAGAGGCGCTCCATGATCTCGAAGGTCCCGTCCGTACTGCCGTCGTTCACCATGATGATCTCGTACGGCCGGCCCAGACCCTGAAGCGCGGTGGATAGACGCCGGTAGAACTCTGGCAGGCTCTTTTCCTCAAAGTACGAGGTAACGACTGCTGAAATCTCAGGCGGATTCTGACTCGTGGTCATAGCGCATCCTATCTCGCGTGATAGACCTCATTGCGCCGGGCGTCTCTTACAAGCGATCGAGGCCATCGAACTCGCGCAACACCCGGGCCGGCACTCCCGCCACGATGGCGTTCGGTGCGACATCCTTCGTTACGACCGCGCCCGCGCCGATACAGGCTCCGCGCCCAATTCTTATGCGTGGAAGCAGCGTACAGTTCGCCCCCAATTCCGCGCCACACTCGACGTGGACGTACCCAGCCAGCACCGCCCCGGGTGCAATGCTCACGAAATCCTCGAGAACGCAATCGTGACTCAGCGACACATTGTTGTTGACAATGACATGCTTTCCGATACGGACGTTGGTGGTCATGGTGACGTGTGGCGCGATGATGCTTCCTGCGCTAATCTCCGCGTCCGGGCGGCAAACCAGGGACGGGTGAACGGCCTGTGTGAACACGGCGCCCAGCGCCGTCAATTGCGCGACAACGCGAATCCGATCGCGAGGATTTCCGATTGCGCAAATGACCTCTGCGTCGGGGTGCTCCTGAACACACGATTCCGGACCGAGCACCGCGCAGCCATCGATAGTCGTTCCGTGCAGGTCGGTGTGATTCGTCAAGAACCCCAGGAGTTCGGCCCGCGGGCAGGAGTCCTCCTTTTCGCGATCGCGAAGGATTGCGAGTGTCTCCCTTCCCATGCCGCCAGTTCCGATGATCAGGATCTTCATAGCGATTGTGACTTGCCAGATTCCTTGTGGATGGCCTCGATTACGGCGCATATGCGGTCCACCGTTTCAAGCTGGAGCGTCCCATAGATGGGCATACAAAGGACCCGTGCTGCGGCGTCTTCCGCAACGGGCAGGTTCTCCGGCCTGGAAGAAGGCAGCGCGGAGTAGCAGGGATAATGCGAGCAGAGAGGGTGAAAGTACTTGCGTGTGATGATATTGCATTCGCGCAGCACCGCATGGAGGCCGTCGCGGCAAAGTCCGAACTTGCCTTCGTCGACGAGTACCGGGAAATACGCGTTGTTGGGCAATGTCTCCGGAGGTTGTGCGAACAGCGAAATTCCGGGAATCGAGGCGAGGCGCTCCCGGTACAACGCGGAAATCTCCCCGCGATTCTCGATCTCGATGTCAACGGTCTCCAGCTGCAGCAAGCCAAAGGCAGCCTGCATCTCATTCAGCTTGCCGTTGATGCCAGGGCCAATCACCATTTCCTCATCGGCAATTCCGAAGTTCTTCAAAAAGTCCACCCGCTCTTTGTGCCGAGCGGAAGACGCGACAAGAGCACCGCCTTCCATCGTCGTATACAGTTTTGTCGCGTGGAAGCTCAGCACGGAAGCATCCCCGTACGTGAGCACGGACTTGCCCTTGTACCGCACGCCGAACGCGTGGGCGGCATCGTAGATCACCGCCAAGCCGTGGCGGTCCGCGATGGACTGGAGCGCGTCCACATCGCAAGGCCGTCCGTACACGTGCACGGCGAGAATGGCCCTTGTATTCGAGTTGATGTGCTGCTCGATTCGGCCCGGGTCGAGATTGAGGGTCTGCGGGTCGATATCGGAAAAGACGGGGGTTACGCCGTTCCAGTGCAGCACGTGCGGCGTTGCGGCAAACGTGAAAGGCGTGGTGATGACCTCGCCATTGTGGATGCGCAGGCTTTGCAGGGCCACCAGCAGCGCGATCGTGCCATTGCAGAAGAGGCTCAGGTTCTCCACGCCGAGGTACTCTTCGAGGCGCTTCTCAAGTTCCCCGTGAAGGCAGCCCTGATTCGTCAGCCACCGGCTCTCCCACAAGGGACGCACCCGTTCGGTGAACCGGTCGAACGGCGGCATGGTCGGGCGCGCCACGAATACCGGTTCTTCAAGACGATACTTTCCGATGATGGTCTGCAGCGATGAACGCATTTTCTCCATCCAGCCGAATCAGCACGAAAGTCCCACGGCGACTATAGCGAAATCCCTCACTCGTGTGCCAGTCATGAATTTAGCGATGTGCCGTGCATGTGGAGTCCCAGCGCGTTCTGGTAGCATATCTACGCATCGCGTGGAGCAACTTATGATTCCGTTTTCGACCTTGCTGGTGTTTGTGACGAC